>CAZRAS010000149.1:0-2787 GCA_964598045.1 uncultured Clostridia bacterium
GCGTGCACGCATTGCCGTAAACGCTGAGTGCCCGGGCGTGTCGATGAAGGTAATTTGTTTGCCTTTCGCCATGACCGTATATGCACCGATGCTCTGCGTAATACCGCCTGCTTCGCCCGAAGTTACCGTCGTCGAACGGATCTTATCGAGCAAAGACGTTTTACCGTGGTCAACGTGCCCCATTACGGTCACGACGGGTGCACGCGTTACAAGTTTTGCCGTATCTTCGTCTGCCGTCGCTGCCATCAATACATCCTCCGCCGTCTTTTCGGGTTTATATTCCAGATCGATTCCCATATCCGCCGCAAGAAGGGCCGCATTGTCGTAATCGATGGAATCGTTGATTCCCTTCATAATGCCTTCCTTAAACAAACGCTTGGTAATTTCCACCGCCGACACACCGAGTTTTTCGGAAAGAACCTTCAAGGGGATCTCCTGCGTCGTAACGATCGCATGTTCGATCTTCACGGTCGTAATTTCCTTGCTCTTTTGCTTCTTGGGAGTACGCATCTTTCTGTAACCGGACTTATCTTCGTCGAAGTCCTCCACCGTCATCCCCTGTTGTTTAATCAGGGAACGTTTGGAAAGAGGTTTCTTTTCCGTATACGTTTTTTCAAATGTCTTCTTTTTTGCAGGAGCAGACGCTCTCGAAGCGGAAGGCATAGGCGTACCAACGGGTGCTTTGGATGCGCCCGCGTTCGGTCTTGCATTGCCCGTAGGTCTCGCACCCGTCGTAGATCTGGGACCGATAGGTCTTGCAGGTCTGTCCCCCGTAGGACGAGAACGGTAGGTAGATCCGCCCTGCGTCGAAGGCGTCGTTTCCACACCTGGTTTCGACACGTATATTCCCTGTTCTTGTCCGTTTCTGAAATATCTGGGTGCTCGAGGAGCCGCAGGGCGCGTTTCGGATTTGGGAACGAACGTACGCGCCTCGGGCTTAGCTTCTTCCTGTTTTTGAGGAGCGGCTGCCGTCTCCGGCAAAGCCTTCGCCTCTGCCTGTTTTTGGGGAGCAGGTTCTACTTTCTCTATCTTCTCCGCCTTCTCTACTTTTTCAACCTTTTCTTCTTTTTTCTTGGGTTCTTCCGCCTTGACTTCCGCTACGGGCGTAGGAGCGGGTGTTTCCTCTTTCGGAGACGCTGTCTTTTCCGCTTTCTTTACGGTCTTTTTGGGTTTCTCTTCCACGACAGGCGCAACCTCCGATTGCACTTCCGGCGCTTTCACCGCTTCCGCAGTTTCTGCTGCTTCTACAGCTTCTGCGCGAGCCGCTTTCTCCGCTTCTCGTTGTTGTTTTTCAGCTTCCAAAACGGACAGTTTTTTCAATACGTCCGCAAGGCTTTTTTCCGTAGAAGAAATACGTTTCTGCAAGCCACCCAGTTGCTTGTCGTCCAAAAGCGATGTAATTTTCTCTACGTTTTCATATTTTTTTGCCATAGGTCTATTCGTTCCCTCCCGAATATAATTTGAATTTCGGCTCGCTTTCAGCACTTTTACACATTGCCGAAGCGAGGTTTTTGTCTGTAATTCCCGCCGCCTTCACGTTTGGACGATGTGTCCATTCGCCGAGCGCCCCCTCTGCCGTCATATAGAGAGGACATTGCAATTTTTCTTGCGCCCGAACGACGGATTTTAAGGAATTCTTTCCGACATTCCCGTCAACGACGAGGAGAAAAACTCCTTTGCGTTGTTTCTCAATCATTTCCGCGCCGAAAATAATCTTTCTCGCGCGAATACAAAACCCGAGATAGGTTTCAATTTTACTTTTCTCCAAGCGCGTCCTCCTCCACGCCGCGGTATATTTCCTCCTCGACGTTGGCGGAAAAGACTTTGTTTAACAGCTTCTTTCCCGTGAGTTTTTTCAAACACCCTTCCTCAGAACATACGTATGCCCCTCTGCCGGGCGCTTTTCCCGTCAAATCCAACGCGATTTCTCCGTTGGCGTTTTTGACCACGCGCGTCATTTCCGATTTCGCTTTCATTTCCCGACAAGCGATACACATACGCATGGGAATTTTCTTTGCATTCGGCATATCGACCTCCCGTTTTCCTTCCGTGCCGAGCAGCCGAGATACGCCCTCTCCGCCCTCTCACGCACCGATTATTCCTGTTCTTCCCCTTCGGACTCCGCTTCGATCTGCGTCAAAATTTCCTGTGCTTCGGGAGAAGACGCACTCTTGACGTCGATCTTCCACCCGGTGAGACGAGCCGCCAATCTTGCATTTTGTCCGTCTCTGCCGATGGCAAGCGACAACTTGTCGTCAGGTACGATGGCAACGGCACTCTTTTCCCCTTTTGCCGTTACGGAAAGTACCGTAGCGGGAGAAAGCGCTTTATAAATGAACGCCAAAGGATCTTCGTTCCACGTAATGATGTCGATCTTTTCGCCACCGAGTTCCTGCACGACTGCATTCACTCTCGCACCGCGATTCCCTACACAAGCGCCGACTGCATCTACGCGAGCGTCCGTCGAAACGATTGCCATTTTCGTACGATGACCGGGTTCACGCGCAATTTCTTTGATTTCCACGATTCCCTGTGCGATTTCGGGCACTTGTTCTTCAAACAACTTTTTAACGAGTCCCTGTGCCGTACGGGAAACGACGATTTGCGAATTTCTGCCGTTGTTCTTCACACGTTTTACGAATACCTTGAGTTTATCGCCCAAGTTATACTTTTCGGTGGGAACGCGATCTTGCGGAGGCATCACGCCTTCGATCTTCTTATCGCCAAGCTCCACGTAGATATTGCGTTCATCGATTTTACGGATAACGCCTTCCATAAGCTCCCCTT
>CAZRAS010000150.1:0-2774 GCA_964598045.1 uncultured Clostridia bacterium
TGAAACAGTATAAAGCCAAAGGACCCGTTACGGATATACTCTTGCCCGTCGTCGCACTCGACGACGCGGTAGGTCTCGTTCTCTTCGCCATTTCTTTCGGCATTGCGAAAGCCATCGGCGCAGGAAGCGTAGACATCCTCTCCGTACTCGTAGAACCTATGCTGGAAGTCATCCTTTCTTTGACACTCGGCGCGATCATGGGTGCGTTGTTCCACCTTTGCGAGCGTTTTTTCCACTCTCGTTCCAAACGTCTTTCGGTCTCCATCGCATTCGTCTTTATGACGATTGCCTTGTCCATGCTCCAATTTGACATCGGAAGCGTTCATATCGCCTTTTCATCCTTGCTTACTTGCATGATGCTCGGCACCGTATTCTGCAACATCTGTGATTTTTCCGAAGAATTGATGGCAAGGGTAGATCGCTGGACAGCCCCTCTGTTCGTACTCTTCTTCGTCCTCAGCGGCGCAGAACTCGAACTCTCCGTCTTCTCGAATGGCATGGTTATCTTGGTCGGTATCGTCTATATTATCGCGCGTTCCGCTGGCAAATATTCGGGCGCATTCCTGAGCGCAAAATTCTCCAAATGCGACGATAATATCGTGAAATACCTCGGCATCACCCTCCTGCCGCAAGCAGGCGTGGCGCTCGGAATGGCGATGAAAGCACAAAGTTTCGGCGGCAATATCGGGCTTTTAATTTCCAATATTACCCTTTTCGCCGTACTCATCTATGAACTTGTCGGTCCTCTGCTCACCAAAATTGCCCTCACCAAAGCCGGCGATATCAACCCCGAAGGCAAGACAAGCGCCCGTGAAGAACACGCGAAAGCAATGGGCATGACGGAATATTTACCTGAAACAAAACAATAATCTCAAAATAAAAAATGTAAATTTTCATTATTGTCTTAACAGTTTCTATATTCATTTTTCACATAATCACAAAAATACGCTGTTGTCGCTCCTGTCCGATTACAGCGTGTTTTTTTACATTTTTCCCCAATTTTTGCAATTAACCGTTTTCCCTACCTCCCTCACGCAGAATAAATATTCATTTTTCGCATACTCGTCCAAAACTTATTTCGAAATTTTATAAAAAATTTTGCGATTTTTACACAAAATATTTTGTAAATAACTTGCAAAAACAGGAATACTATGCTATAATAATGTTTAGTCAATTATATAATAAGGAGAAACTATTCATGAAAAACGATCTTCGTAAAACCAAGTCGAATTACAAGATTGCAAAAAAGGCCTATAAAAAGGCAAGACGCAAGAATGTAGGCGGCTGGAAATTCCTCGGTATTTTTACCACTGTGCTCTCCCTGCTTTTGGCTGGCGTGACCGTATTTTTGAACGTATTCGACAATACCGTCGCGGCATTTGTCGGCGGAAGCTTCCACGAGCTTGTCAACGCGGATGCAAACGCCGTCTATTTTAAGAGCGATTTCGCAAGCGCGGAGAAACTGGTAGAAGCCGGCACAGAAGTTTGCTACGACGTAGAAGCAGAAGGCGCGGCATTGCTTAAAAACAACGGCGTCCTTCCCCTTGCGTCAAACTCCAAGGTAAGCACCCTTTCCTCCAGCTCCGTCGATCTCGTTTACGGGGGCACCGGTTCGGGAAACGTAGACGCATCCAAAGCGAAAAACTTAAAAGAATCTTTGGAAGCGGCGCTCGGTAAAGACACCGTGAATCCCACTCTTTGGGATTTCTATACGAACGGAGAAGGTCAACAATATAGACGTTCGGCTGGTTCGGGTGAAAGTGCCGTACTGGCAGGACATGCTTCCATCAACGAAGTACCTAAAGCAAACTATCCGCAGCCCGTCGTTGACTCCTTCAAAACGTATAACGACGCTGCCATCATCACTCTCTCTCGCGTAGGCGGCGAAGGATACGATTGTAATTCTCACGCAATCACCGATGAAACGGAAACAAACAGAAACTATCTCGCCCTCAGCAAAGAAGAAAAGGAAATGTTCGAATTGGCAGAAGAGAATTTCGAGCACATCATCGTTCTCCTCAACACTTCGAACCCCTTACAGCTCGATTTCCTAAACGACTACGACGTGGACGCCGTCCTTTGGGTAGGCGGCCTTGGCAGCATGGGTACGGAAGCCGTTGCGGATATCCTTGCAGGAAAAGTAAATCCTTCGGGAAGCTTGGTTGACACCTATCTTTACGATAACTATTCCTCTCCCGCCATGCAAAACTTCAAGGCGCTCACTTATCAGGGCGACGTAGAGGCAATTCCCTCCAACGCAAGCACCTACATGGTTTACCAGGAAGGTATTTACGTAGGGTATAAATATTATGAAACTCGCTACGAAGACAAAGTGATGAACGCGGCAAACGTAGGCGACTTCGACTACACCGAAGAAGTGGCGTACCCCTTCGGTTATGGTCTTTCCTACTCCACTTTTGAATACAGCGATTTCAAAATCACCGACAACGGAACGACGATTGACGTCACCCTCAAAGTAACGAACACGAGCGAGCTTGACGGCAAAGAAACGGTACAGTTCTATTCTCAGTCCCCCTACACCGATTACGATAAGAAGAACGGCGTGGAAAAAGCGTCCGTAAATCTCGTCGGATTTGAAAAAGTCCTTGTAAAAGCAGGCGAAACCGTAACCGTTTCCGCCACCGTAGACAAACGCGATATCGCGTCCTACGACGCATACGGCGCAGAAACGTATATTCTCGATAAAGGCGTTTATTACCTTACCGCGGCAACCGACGCACACGACGCCGTGAACAATATTCTTACGAAAAAGG
>CAZRAS010000151.1:0-2770 GCA_964598045.1 uncultured Clostridia bacterium
CGTCAAGAAATTTCTAAAACGAGATAAGAAACATTCTACCAATCTCGAATTGATCATCGGGCAAACGGGAATCGTAGAGGAAGACATCGACAACGACAGAAACGAAGGAGCTGCCAAAGTCAAAGGCATTGTGTGGAATGCACGCTCTCAAAACGGAGAAAAAATTCCGATCGGGACGCTCGTGCGGATTGAGAGCTTGGACGGCAATAAACTAATCGTAACAAAAAGATAAAAGAAGGAGAACAGATTATTATGACTGGTTTACTTATCATAGGAATAATTCTTTTGGTGATAGCTGTTGTGTTGGCTACGGGGATCAAAGTCGTTCCCCAGGCTCACGTATACGTGGTAGAGCGTTTGGGTGCATACAACAGAACGGAAGGCACGGGGTTGCATTACGTAATTCCGATCTTTGAAAAGATTTCGAAAATCGTTTGTTTGAAAGAACAGGTGGTGGATTTCGATCCGCAACCCGTGATCACCAAAGACAACGTAACGATGCAGATCGACACGGTCGTTTTCTATCAGATTACCGATGCGAAATTGTATGCGTACGGCGTGGTCAATCCCATTATGGCGATTGAAAACTTGACGGCGACGACGTTGCGTAACATCATCGGGGAGTTGGAGCTTGACAGCACGCTCACTTCTCGTGATACGATCAATACGAAAATTCGTTCCATTTTGGACGAGGCAACCGATCCTTGGGGGATCAAGATCAATCGTGTGGAATTGAAGAACATTAAGCCGCCTGCGGAAATTCAGGACGCCATGGAAAAGCAAATGAAGGCAGAACGTCAAAGACGTGAAGCGATTTTGCGCGCCGAAGGGGAAAAAGCAAGCAATATTCTCGTTGCGGAAGGGAAGAAGGCAAGCCAAATCTTGGAGGCACAGGCTGAGAAAGAGGCTGCCATTTTGAAGGCAGAGGCGGAAAAGCAAGCTTCGATTTTGAAAGCGGAAGCGGAAAAAGAAGCCATCTTGCGTATTCACGAGGCGCAGGCTGAATCCATTCGATTGATCAACGAGGCAAAGCCTGAAGAGGCATATTTGACGCTCAAAAAGTTGGAAGCGTTAACCAACATCGGCGACGGACAGGCAACGAAGATCGTCATTCCCAGCGAATTGCAGGGGCTTGTCGGGTTGGTGAATACGGTGAAAGAAGCCAAATAACGAAAACGAATTGCATGTCAGCTTGTAAGTAAGCTTAGAAGTAAGCTTGAAGTAAGCGACCGCCGTCGAAGTTTTTCTTCGACGGCGGAATTTTTATGGGTAAATCATTTACAAATTGTCGGAAACGTGCTATAATAGAATGGTACTACGAAAGGAAAATGAATTATGCACTCACTCAAAGAATTATATAGAATAGGCAGAGGACCTTCGTCCTCGCATACGATCGGCCCCGAACGGGCGTGTAAACTTTTTTTGCTTGAAAATCCCGATGCGACCTCTTTTGTTGCTCGTCTGTACGGTTCTCTTGCAAAAACGGGGAAGGGACACGGAACCGATCGCATTATTCGTGACGTTTTGCCGAACGTCGTCATCGAATATGATGAGAGGACGGAGTGCGAACATCCGAACACAATGGATCTCATCGCATACATGGGGGCATCTAAGGTGGCAGAAATGCGTGTGTACAGCGTCGGCGGAGGGGCCATTCGTATACAGGGCAGAGCCGATCGCGAGGGTGAGGAAGTCTATCCGCTACATACGATGGCGGAGATCCGTCGCTACTGTGAGAAGCGAAATATGCGCCTGTATGAGTACGTATTCGAGTGCGAGGGGGAGACTCTACGAACGTATCTTGCGGAAGTGTGGCAAACGATGCAAGAGGCAGTGAAACGGGGCGTTGCGCAAAACGGTGTATTGCCCGGCGGCTTGGACGTGGAACGGCGCGCCAAGATTTTATACGACGGCATTGTGGAGAACGAGGGAGCAGAGATCAAGGAAAATCGTTTGGTTTGCTCGTATGCGTTTGCCGTCAGTGAGGAGAATGCGGCAGGGGGGACGATCGTGACGGCACCCACGTGCGGTGCGTGCGGCGTTTTGCCGGCTGTATTAAAGTATTCGCAGGAGAAAGGCGGATACAACGACGAGGAAATTGTCAATGCTTTGGCAACGGCAGGGTTGATCGGGAATTTGATTAAGACGAACGCTTCCATTTCGGGGGCGGAGTGCGGTTGTCAGGCGGAAATCGGGAGTGCGTGTTGCATGGCGACGGCTGCACTTGCAGAGCTTCGAGGATTGACGCTCGGACAAATCGAGTATGGCGCGGAGGTCGCGATGGAGCACCATTTGGGGTTGACGTGCGATCCCATTTGCGGATTGGTGCAAATTCCTTGCATCGAGCGGAACGCGGTGGCGGCGATGCGCGCCATCAATGCGGCGTCTTTGGCGTATTTTTTATCGGACAGCAGAAAAATTTCTTTTGATTTGGTCGTTCAAACGATGTACGAAACGGGAAAAGATTTGGCTCACCCTTATCGCGAAACGGCGGAGGGGGGATTGGCAAAACTCTATAAAAAATAAAACGGGGCACCCATGTATGCGTTGAACGCTATTTTGCATGAGGAACAAAGGGCGATTTTTTGCTTCTTTTTCGGTTGAAAAAAATTTTTCAAAAAAAGCAAAAAAAATCTCAAAAAACCCGAAAAAATACTTGACAAATTATTCAAAATGAGGTATTATATACAGGCACTTGTTTGAGAGTGCTTTGGCTTATGGCCCAGTAGCTCAGTTGGTTAGAGCGCCAGCCTGTCACGCTGGAGGTCGA
>CAZRAS010000152.1:0-2748 GCA_964598045.1 uncultured Clostridia bacterium
GGACGACCGAACAAGCCTTACGACTTTATTGCAGACCTTTTGAAATTGCCGTAAAAGAAGGCAATGCAAACTGCGTTATGAGTTCCTTTAACCGTATTGGTGCTTCTTGGGCTGGGGCAAACCACGCGCTTTTAACCGAAGTTTTACGCGAAGAATGGGGATTTAAAGGCACGGTAATCACCGACTGGTCGGACGGCGGAGAAGTAGGAAAAATGAATCCTCGTCAAGGTGTTCGTGCCGGTAACGATATTTGGCTGAACGGTAGTTTCGGTTCTACCGTCGGACCTTTGGATAAAGATAACGACGTTGACGTGGCTCGTGCGCGTAATTCGGTGCACAACGTTTTATATACGTACGTCGACACAGTTAACTTTAATAAGAACGCGGATAAGACGGAAATTGATTCTAACTTCACTATTCAAATGGGGGTTGTCGAAAAAGGAGACACCTTCCGTTGGTGGATTATAGTTTTGGTTGTTATTAACGTTACGGTAGCAGCCGTTTGCGGTTATATGCTTTATCGTGCATTTCTAAAAAAATCCAAACTCGAATCCGCAGACTCTTGCGGCGAAAATATCAATGAATCATTCAACTGAAAATTTGTTTAGATGTAAGGAAAATTTCGCCATGGGCGGTAGAGAATTGACTATTAAATCCTTCATATAGGGGATCCATGTATGAGATTAAGTTAATTTTGGTGCAATTGCAAAATACGCAATAATCATCCACGTGCTATGCACGTGGATGATTATTGCGTTAGCTCACATATATATTGTTTGAAAATTGCTATTCTATTTTTAAGAATTATTGTAATAAAGACTTTTCATAGTATGATTTGAAAAGTGAAAAAAATCGGAAACGTTTGATATAATCTTCATGAATTCTAAACGACTTTTTTAACTTTCCGTGTCGATGAATAAATTCTTTGAAATAATCGGTGACGAAACTTGCATTTTCATTTTTTTTATGTTATAATAAAGAAAATTATGCGGATTGAATGCGAAGATGCGTACTTTTCAATCCGCGATCTGAAAAAGGGAGAAAAATAATGAAAATAGTCGTGTGTATCGGAAGCTCTTGCCATGTGAAAGGATCCAGACAAGTTTTGGAGTGTTTGCAAACGTTGGTTGCTGTGCATAACCTGCAAGACAAAGTGGAGTTTGGCGGAACTTTTTGCATGGGGAAATGTCAGCTCGGCGTTTGCGTGACGGTGGACGATGAGTTTTACTCGGTTACTCCTGAAACGGTAGGCGAGTTTTTCGAGAAAAACGTGCTTGGTAAACTTTCATGATTTTTGTAAGTATTTGTGTGGGGAGCTCTTGCTTTCTGAAAGGTTCGGAAAAGCTGATCGAACTGTTCAAAAACAGAGTGGAAAAAGAAGGCCTCGAGGGACAAGTCATCCTTTCGGGGAATTTTTGCTCGGGAAAATGCAATCGACTCGGCGTTACCGTGTCCGTGAGTGACGGCGAGCATGAGGAGCTTGTCACGGGCGTTACGCCCGAAGGTTTCGATGCCTTTTGGACGGAAACAGTTCTTCCCAAACTGGAGGAGGCATAAGCATGGCAAAATGTCTTACTTTGAAAAAATCCAACTGTAAAAATTGTTATAAATGCATTCGACATTGTCCCGTGAAATCCATTCGATTCTCGGGAAATCAAGCGCATATCATCGAGGATGAGTGTATTCTTTGCGGACAATGTTTTGTCGTATGCCCGCAAAACGCCAAACAGATCGTAGACGAACGGGAAAAAGTGAAGGTATTTTTACAGAGCGGCGTTCCCGTTTACGTGAGCCTCGCTCCTTCTTTTGTCGCAAATTATGAGGGGGCAGGTATGCGTTCAATGCAAAAAGCCCTGCAAAAACTCGGCTTTGCCGACGCGGAGGAGACGGCAATCGGCGCAACGATGGTCAAGCGTGAATACGAACGTATGTTGCGCGAGGAAAAACGGGATATTCTCATTACGTCTTGTTGTCATTCCGTCAACTTGCTCGTGCAAAAATATTTTCCGCATTTGCTTCCTTTTCTTGCCGATTCCCTTTCACCGATGCAGGCACATTGTGCGGATCTCAAGCGGCGTCATCCCGATTGCAAAACGGTGTTTATCGGACCTTGCGTGGCGAAAAAGGACGAGGCTGAACATTATCCCGAATACGTAGACGCCGTGTTGACCTTCGAAGAACTTTCTCGTTGGTTGAATGAGGAGGGGATCGTGCTCGAACGGGAGAAGGAGGAGCGCGAAGAAGGATTGGCTCGTTTCTTCCCGACGACGGGTGGGATCCTTAAAACGTTGACGGAACGTCTGCCCGACTATCATTATCTTGCCGTGGACGGCGTGGAAAATTGCATCGCAACTTTGCGAGAAATCGAAGAGGGAAAGGTGCATAACGTGCTTATAGAAATGTCCGCGTGTGTGGGGAGTTGTATCGGCGGTCCCGTGATGGATAAGACTCGTCGTTCGCTCGTGAAAGATTATATTACGGTGGCAGATTTTGCGACGGAAAAAGATTTTTCCGTGCCTCAGCCCGACGTTTGCTTTTTACAAAAACGTTTCACGCCCATTGAGAAAAAAGCGGACGAGCCTACGGAAGAGGAGATTGCTTTGGCACTTCGACAAATGGGGAAAAGTCGCCCGGTGGACGAGTTGAATTGCGGAAGTTGCGGATATAATACCTGCCGCGAAAAGGCGATTGCCATCTGTCAGGGAAAGGCGGACGTTTCGATGTGCCTGCCTTTTTTGAAGGAGAAGG
>CAZRAS010000153.1:0-2747 GCA_964598045.1 uncultured Clostridia bacterium
GCCGTCATTATCCACGCGCACGCCGTCAAGCGCGTCTTCGATGTTACGGTTGGATAACTGCCCGTAAGCAGGATAAGATTCCACGTCAAAGTATACGTCGCCGTTTTTTGTCGCATAGGCGTGTCCTTTTTCGATGAGCGCTGACACGAAATCGATGATGTTTTGAATATTTTCCGTCGCCTTCAACCACACGTCGGGATCGTCCACATGAAATCTACCCATCGCCGCATTGATGTTTTCGATCATTTTTTCCGCATATTCGTCGGCAGGGATCCCCGTCTCGTGCGATTTTGCAATGATTTTATCGTCCACGTCCGTATAATTACGCGCATACGTCACGTCGTAACCGAGTTTTTTCAGATACTTGCGCATAATATCGTAAATAAGCGCCTGATAGGCATGTCCGATGTGCGCTTCGCCCGATACGGTGATGCCGCAAGCGTACATTTTCACTTTGTTCCCTTCCAAAGGAACGAATTCTTCCTTTTTCTTCGTCAATGAATTGTAAATTTTCATACTTTATCTCCTCTTATTTTTTTACATCCAACTACCTTTACGGCATTTTTGAAAAACCTTTGCATTCAAAAGTGATAAGCGTTTACGACAATTTCCCCCTTACGCGCTCCGACACGAAAATCAAACGCTCTCGTTTTTGCGGTGAATTCCGCTATACGCCGAAAAAATCACAAGGCATTCTTATTATTCAACGCATACATGGTATGCTTATTTTGTCTTTTTATTCCCTCGTATCCCGATGGGCATATTCTTTCGCCTCGTGCGAAAGGGACACTGCCGCCACCATTGCGGCATGCGTCACGTCCTCTCCGTCCGCATTTCGAATACAAACGATTCTCCCGGGCACCCCGACAACGGTTGCATACGGAGGCACTTCTTTCAACACGACCGCACCCGCTCCGATCTTAGCCCCTTCCCCTACGGTGAATCCGCCAAGCACCTTTGCTCCCGCGGAAAGCACCACGTTTTTCATAATGGTGGGATGGCGTTTTCCACGCTCTTTGCCCGTACCGCCGAGCGTCACGCCCTGATAGATCACGACGCCCGTTCTCACCTCTGCCGTCTCCCCGATCACCACCCCCATGCCGTGATCGATAAACACGCCGCTTTCTATTTTTGCCCCCGGGTGAATTTCTATTCCCGTAAAAAATCTGGCAAGTTGACTCAAAATTCTTGCAAGCAATTTGAGCTTTCTTTCATGCAAAAAATGCGCCGCGCGATACCACGCCAAGGCATGAACGCCTGCATAGGTGAGTAAAATTTCAAAGCTGTTGCGTGCCGCAGGATCGTTTCTCTTCGCCGCGTGAATATCAGCCCGTAAATTTCGAAACCACATAGCACCTCTCTATCTCCATTTCTCCGACAGGGAAAATCAATGATTATTCTTGTAGTTATACAAAAAAGGACGCCCTCACGCTTCATACGTAAAGGCGTCCTTCCAACGCTGTTCCACTTTACTTCGGAAAGCTATGCTTCCCCTCATTTGCCCGTTTACGACGAGCCACCGCGGAAATTACTCCGTCCTCTCGGCTTTTCAGCCATCGCGAAAACGCACTTTCTCCGCCTTCGCGCCCGATTGCGCTTACAGCCGACGACGCAACTCTCTGTACAGGGATGACGAATACTCTTTTTTCGCTCGGAATTAAATTTTCATCATTATATCATATTTATATGCAAAAAGCAAGTATTTCTGCGCAAAATTTTTATTTTTCCGCATTTTGCAATGTGCAGACACTCGCTATTTTCACCTGCCCGTTAAAACGTCCGTTTTTTATTTTTTCTTAAATTCACACCTTAATCGATTTTTTTTGTTAAAAATGAGAGAAAATAGGAAAAAGCGGGTGTAAACGTTTGCATTTCTTTCAAATTTGTGATAAATTAGTTATGATAACAAATTCAGAAAGGAGAATAACCATGAAACGTGATCGTATCACTGAAATTGCCGAGCTGTTGGACAAACGCGGCAAACTGACATTGAAACAGTTGGAAGAATACTTCCCCTACGTATCCCAGATGACGCTTCGTCGCGACTTATTCCAGTTGGAAGAAGAAGGAAAAGTCATTCGTGTCCGCGGCGGCGCTATGTCCGTACGTGAAGTGGAAAAAACCTCCGGCGGTCCCTACACGAAAAAAACAACGCTCAATACCGATGCAAAAATCGAAATCGCACAAAAGGCAGCGGAACTCATTGACGAAGGCGCGTCCATCTTTATCGACGGCGGCTCGACGGCTTTGTACCTCGTCAAAGAAATGGCAGATAAGCCTTGCAATATATTCACCAACGGTTTGGAAGTAGCCAAAGCACTGGCACAGAAGAAGAACGTCGTGGTCAACCTCTTGGGCGGTCAGCTCATCAAGGAAAACCTCGCAACGGCATCTTCCTTCTCCTCCCTCTACTTCACGGATACCAATTTTGAACTTGCCATCATCTCTGCCGCAGCATTCACGGCAGAAAGCGGTTTCTCTTGCAGCTCCCAAGTGGAAGCGGAACTTCTCCGCGGTATCTGCAAAAAGGCAAAATTCCTGTACATGATGCTCGACAGCTCGAAGATCGGCAAAATCAAGCCTTTCACCTTCGCACGTCCCGAAGACATCAACGTGCTCATCACCGACAGCAACTTCCCTGCCGATTTGAAGGAAGAATTCAAAACGAGAGACATCGTTGTGATTTGATTTCTAAAGCGTCAGGAGGGTATCGACAATCCCTCAGTCAACTTCGTTGACAGCTCCCT
>CAZRAS010000154.1:0-2737 GCA_964598045.1 uncultured Clostridia bacterium
GCTTGCGTTTTCGTCGAACAGCGTATTATAGAAAAGTACGCCCGATTCGTTGATGGGAGAATCGTAGGGAGTGAGCGCACATTCGCCGAGCATGGCAGCCCCTTCATCCATGGAAACCATCTGTTTGAGAAGTTCTTCCCCTTGTTCCGCTTTCAATTCCACCACTTTGCCGTTTTCAAAACGCAAAGAGAAGTTGTCGATAAGTTGTCCCATATAAGAAAGAGGTTTGGTCGAATATACGACGCCTTCCGCCGCCCCGGCTTTCGGAGAGGTGAACACCTCTTCGGTGGGGATGTTGGGATTGAACACTCTGCCCTGCAACGTCTTTTCCGTGCCTGCCGCAAAAATGCCGTCTTCCATCAGTTCCACCTTAAAATCAGTGCCGTTCGCGCTCTTGTATTCCAAATATTTCAATCCTAAATTGTTGAGAAATTCGCAACGGGAAGCAAGGTCGGCGTTGTGCGCTTTCCATGCCGAAATCGGACTTCTTCCATCCGCACGCGCGGTGTGCAAAATCACCTTCCACATTTCCTCAACGGCCTTGCTTTCGGAAAGATGAGGGAACACCTTCTTTGCCCAAGCTTTGCCGGGAACGGCTGCAATACACCATTGATGTTTGTTTTCAAGCGCCTGACGGAAGGGCTTGATCAAAGGATACTGCGCCTGTCTGGCTTTACTCATTTTGTCCTGATCGACGCCGCTCATTCCGTCCGGATCTTCCGATTCGATCAACAGGCGGCAAGCATAATGTTCCGCTCTGTATTCCCACTTCGCCTTCACCCACGGTTTCAGCGTGGAAAGAGATTCGAGCGAGCGATAATCCGCGCTCAATTTCTCCACGGGCTGATGACTCCATTCCACGTACACTTCGTCTGCGCCGGCTTTGTAACATTCCTCCACCACCATTGTGACGAATTCGGGCTGATCGAGCCCTGCCTGAATAAATACTTTCTGTCCTTTTTTTACGTTCAAGCCTGTCTTTACAAGCAATTTTGCGTATCTTTGTAACTGTGTTTTTCTCATAACGTACTTCCTTTTATTGATTTAGATGAGCTGATCGTAATTGATCGGCTTATAAAAAAGTCTTTTTATTTCTTCGTCTTCCCTCGTCTGTGCCAAAATCCACATCAATTTGGTGATGATGCTTTCGTATGTCATTGCATAACTCTCCAAAAGGTCGAAACGATTTTTCCAGCCTCTGCCGACTTGGTATACGTCCATATCGCTGCCTTCCTGCTGTACCTGCGTCGTGACGGCAAGCGTCTTCCCTTTTTTCTCCCAGCGTTCGATCACTTCATGAAAACCATAGTAGTCCGTTTCGGGAATACCGCCCGTTCCGTACCCGGCAAGCACCACCGCATCGTTGTAGCGGAAATAAGTGTCTAAAATTTCTCCTTTCATGCCGGGCGTCAAGGTCAAAAGTCCCACTTTTTCATTGAGTTTCAGGAAAAATTCCGGTTTATCCGCCTTGGGCGTTTTAATATATTGAATAATCCTGCCCTCTCGAATGACCGCAAGGTTTGGAAAATCCACGCTGGTGAAGGCGTTAAAACTCTTGGTGCGAATCTTTTTGGCTCTCGTGCCGGCAATTACTTTCCCTTGAAATACGATCACCACGTCGGAGGCATGCTCGGATGCCGCATACAAAAAGCTGTCTCGCAAATTGATTCTGCCGTCCGTATCCTCTTTATCAATGGGTTTTTGCGAACCAGTAAATACAATGGGCTTGGGCGAGCCTTGCACCATATACGAAATCATCGCCGCCGTATAAGACATCGTATCCGTACCGTGACAAACCACGAATCCGTCGTAATTGTCGTATTGATCGTGAATTACGGTTGCCAGCTTCACCCAGTGATCGGGGGTGATATTCGTGCTGTCGATGTTATAAATTTGTATTGCGCTCGGTTGACAAATAGCAAACACTTCGGGCACGCATTTCAACAGATTTTCCGCCGCGATATCGGGAACCAATCCCTCCGCGCCCGTATGGGAAGCAATCGTACCGCCCGTGGCAATCAAAAGAATTTTTTTCATATCCCGACCTCACCCGTTTTTGCGGCGTAAATACGCTCCCGTTTGAAGAAGATACGGACATTTGATCTTATATATCTCTTGCACGAGTTTGCAATCCTCCGTCTCTTCCCCTTTGCTGTCGTAAATTTCCTCGGCAACAAAACTCTTTCCGAAATTATCGTCGGGAGAAAGCACTTCCAACAAATCGCCTCGACGAAAACGATTGCGCATTTCCGCATATACGTATCCCTCTTCCGAGCCAACGACGTCGGCAATATACGTGCAATCCCCTTTAGATTGACTATCCGTATAGTTCACCGTTTCAGTATTTTTCCCGAGCGTATACGCAGTCGTATACGCTCGATGGGCAACCGACAAAAGCTCCCCTTGCGAAACGGACAAATCTCCGCCGTCCATCAACCTACGATAAGCGTTGATCACCGTAGCGAGATAATATCCGCTCTTCATTCTGCCTTCGATCTTAAAAGAGCGCACGCCTACACTTTCCATCTCTTTCAAATAGGCAAGCATATTCAAATCCTTGCTGTTGAAAATATACGTACCCTTTCCGTCCTCTTCGATCGGCAACCATTCGGAATTTCCGTTTGTGGCATTCAACGCACGCACTTCATACCGCCAGCGACAAGACTGCACGCACGCACCTCTATTGGAGGATCGTCCGTCCAAATAATCGGGTAAAAGACATCTGCCGCTATAGGAA
>CAZRAS010000155.1:0-2731 GCA_964598045.1 uncultured Clostridia bacterium
GTTTTCATATCGAGATGGTTGGTAGGTTCGTCGAGAATGAGAAGTTCGGGATCTTCGAGAAGAAGTCGGCATAGTTTGAGCCGTGTCTTTTCACCGCCCGACATGGTGTGAATGGGGTGGTCGTACATGCTTTCGAAGCCCATTCCGTTCAGTACGGTGCGGATACGAACTTCGTAATTATAGCTGTCGCGCGCGGCGATTTGCTTATTGAGAGATTCGTAACGTGCGGAAAGAATACGATATTCGTCCGAATGTTCGTCGGTGATAGAAATTTTCTTTTCCGTTTCTCGAAGAGCTTCGATGGCACGAATATCGGGTGCGAACACTTCACGCATTTCCTCAAAAACGGTGTTGTCGGAATCGTAACCGCCGTTTTGCGCAAGATAGCCGATGCGAATCCCGTTTTTGCGGAAGAGGGTGCCGCTCTCCGGTTCGAGCTCGCCCAAAATCAAACGGATTAGGGTGGTTTTCCCCTCTCCGTTTGCACCGATGAGTCCGACGCGGTCGCCCTCGTTTAAGGAAAAATCGATATCTTCCAAAAGAGAGTTGCCGTTGAAGCCGAAATATAAATTGTCCGCAGAAAGTAGCATAGTCACCTCGTATAAAATTTGCGTTTTCACGCAAGGTAGTTATATGAAAAATCGTAAAAAATATTGGGAAAAGATAAAAAGAGCAGAGAGGGACGTTCTCACGGCTTCTCCTCCGCAAGCAGCAAAGCTCGTGTCGAAAATTGTTAAATGGAAAGAGCAGGTGTTTGATGAATAAGTTTTTATTCGAAACTTTGGCAAACGACGTTGCTTTTCTCGTCTTGTTTTGGGAAGGTTAAAAATCCCACGTCGGGATATATTTTTCATGACTCGATTTCCGTTCCTGTAAAAACAGCCGATCTTCCACGCCCAACTCCAACGCCTTGTCTACAACGGCATCGTATTCTCTTGCCGTGACGGGGCGAGCAAGTTCCTTATACCCGTCAATATCCCCGAACGGCGTGTACTGGCTCATTAAACTCAGCTTCGTGGAAGGGGGCAGGTGTGCGACGAACCATTTCAAGATTGTTTTGGAGTCGCTTGTGCATAAGGGCATGACGAGATGGCGCACGATGCAGCCGGATAACATTTTTCCCTCGCTCGTCATGCGCATAGGTTTTGCGTTTGCCATGAATTCGATGGCTTTGCTTGCATAATCGAAATAGTCTTCTTTTCCTAAATATCGTTTGGAAAGGGCAGAGGAATAAAATTTCATATCGGGTAGGTAGATGTCTATATAGGGATCGATTTGTTTTAGCGTTTCTACCTTTTCATAACTTCCCGTATTGTACACGACGGGGATTTGTGGACGATAAATCTCAAATGCCTGCACCAGGTACGGGATGAGATGGGAGGGCGTCACCAAAGACACGTTTTCCGCGCCCATATCCTCAAGCTCTTTGAAGATATCCGCAAGCTCGTTCGGCGTAACGGCTTTGCCCCGTTTTGCTCTTGAGACTTCGTAGTTTTGGCAGAATGCACAACGCAGATTGCAACCCGTAAAAAAGACGGTGCCGCTGCCGTTGCGGAAGGAAATACAAGGCTCCTCGAACGGGTGCAGATAATATTTTGCGATGTGCAGATCGGAGACGCCGCAAGCTCCTACGCCTTGTAAGCGATTTGCGCCGCATTCGACGGGGCAAAGTTTACAATTTTCCAAATCAAAAGTACTCATAATGACAGTATTATAACATGATTTATAAAAAATTGCAAGCAACTACATGCGAATAGGTTGACAAAGGGGGCGGAGAAGTGTATAATATTTAAGAATAAAGTAGAGAATGGGTGTCTGTGCCCATGCAAAAGAGGATTTTTTATGAAGAAATTTTTCACCAGTGAAAGTGTTACCGAAGGACATCCCGACAAAGTGTGCGACAATATCTCCGACGGTTTGTTGGATGCTATTTTGGCTGTCGATCCCAATGCTCGTACCGCAATCGAGTGCGCGGCAGCGTTCGATACTCTGCTCATTATGGGCGAGGTGACGACGACGGCGCAGATCGATTATGAGGCGAAAGCGCGAGAAATTATCCGTGAAATCGGCTATGATTTCGGTACGTTTGCGTACGATAAATGCAAAATCCTCGTGGCGATTCATACGCAGTCGCCCGATATCGCCATGGGCGTCAACGCGTCCATGGAACGTAAAGCCGGCGGCGCAGAAGCCGATCAGATCGGCGCAGGCGATCAGGGCATGATGTTCGGGTATGCCGTGAGAGAAACGAAGGAACTTATGCCTCTTACGATGTCCTTGGCACACCGTATGGCAAAAAGACTTACCACCGTGCGCAAGGAAGGTATTTTGCCCTACCTTCGTCCCGACGGGAAGACGCAGGTGACGGTGGAATATCGCGACGGCATTGCAAAGCGCGTCGAGGCGGTTGTTGTTTCCGCACAACACGATGCGGAAGTTACGCAGGCGCAAATTCGTGAAGACATTAAAAAGTATGTCATCGACGAGATTATTCCTGCCAAACTCATGGATAAGAATACGAAAATTTACGTAAATCCCACGGGCAGATTCGAAATCGGCGGTCCCGAAGGGGATAGCGGCCTTACGGGCAGAAAGATCGTCGTGGACACCTACGGCGGCAGATGTGCGCACGGCGGCGGTGCTTTCTCCGGCAAAGACGCAACGAAAGTGGACAGAAGCGCAGCGTACTATTGCCGTTATATCGCCAAAAATCTTGTGGCGGCAGGGCTTG
>CAZRAS010000156.1:0-2728 GCA_964598045.1 uncultured Clostridia bacterium
TACGCAAGCTCCTTACACCGAACAAGATCGTTTGACCGTTCTCGGCAAAGTGGAAACGGCTGTATTGCAGGCTTACTATTCGATTCCCATCTATGCAAGAACGTCAGCTGCTTTGATGAGCTATAAGACGGACTACATCAGCTACGAATATAACACATTCATGGGTTACGGCGGTCTTCGTTACATGTCCTATAACTTCGACGACACCGAATGGGCTGAATTCATTAAGGAAAAGGGTGGTACGCTGAACTATAAGTTTAGCCGCGACTAAGAAAAACTAAAAATTCGGCAGCGGAGATGCAGCATTTACATCTCCGCTGTTTGGGTTGTATAATGGAGAAATGCACAAATGTATATGTTTAAGTATGTAATGAAGCGTATCGGCTTGATGTTGATGACTTTCCTCATCATTATGACGATGTGTTTCGTTTTGATTAAATTGTTGCCTCTGCCTACCCCTTCCGGTATGGGTACGGATAAAACCTTAATTGAGATTTGGAGGCAAAAACAAGGATATTATGATCCGATCCCGGTGCAACTTTGGAACTACGTGAAAAAAATCGTGTTATACGGAGATTTCGGTACGGCTTATAACGGGCAGTACGTCAACCGTGAGGTTTGGGCAGTATTCGTACAAAAGCTTCCTCCCACAGTGCTCATCAACATCTATTCGACGTTGATCGGCGTGCCCATCGGTTTGGGGTTGGGTATTTTGGCGGCTTTGAAAAAGAATAAGTGGCAAGATCAGGTGATTTCCACGGGCGTCATCATTATGATTGCATTGCCCGGCATTATCTATGCCTTCTTGATTCAGTATATTTTCTGTTTCAAATTGGGTTGGTTCCCCATCGTGATGGCAAAAGGGGACAATTATTTTACGTGGGAAATGTTTTACAGCATGTTGCCTGCGGTGTTTTCCCTTTGTTTGGGTTCGATTGCAGGGTATGCGCGTTACACCCGTGCGGAATTGACGGAAGTGTTGACGGGCGAATATATGTTGTTGGCACGTACGAAGGGGTTGACGAAAGGACAGGCTACCCTTCGCCACGCTTTGCGTAATGCCATGGTGCCCATCGTGCCTATGATTTTGAGTGAATTCGTGTCGGTGCTTTCCGGCTCGTTGATTATAGAACAGATGTTCTCGATTCCCGGTGTCGGCAATTTGTATTTGGCATCCATTAAGGAGCTCGAATACAACTTCTTCATGTTGCTTTCCGGGTTCTACACGTTGATCGGCTTGACGGCAGGCATCGTTGTCGACATCAGTTACGGATTTATCGATCCGAGAATCAGAATGGGGGCGAAATAATATGGAAGTGAAAAATTATAACGATATTCCCAAGGAAAAGTTCAAATTTGCTTCGTCCGCCGATTTGTCGCACGACAAGAAACTGGTGACGAAACCGCGTACGTATATGCAGGACGCGTTGTCCCGTTTTTGTAAAAACAAGGGGGCAATTTTCGGCGCAGTCGTCATTGTCGTTCTGTTGATTTTCGTGTTTGTCGGCGCGATTTTCACGCCCTATTCCGTTTCGTATAAAGACGATTATTTCAAAAAGACTCTTCCCAAATGCGAACTGTTTGAAAACACCTCTTTTTGGGACGGCTGCAGTGCGAAGACGTTAAACCGCGATATCTTTGAAATGTACTATTACGCAGGACAGGAAATCGAAGGGGATACGGCGCATTACGCCATCAAGAATCAGGAATATACGAAGAAAGGAAGCTTGTACAGCGTTCGTTTGGATTCCTATCAACAACACGGCTGTAAATACATCAAGATTTTCTTGGACGAATATTTAAAGTTGCAAGAATATCAAAACGAAACGAAAATACAAGTGTTGTATCCCACGGTGGCAAAGAGCGATCGTCCGAAGGGAAGCGGCTATGAAGACGATGCCGCACAATACTATTATAAGACGAAGATGGTCGGCGGATTTTTGGAAATCGTCAAAGATTCTAAAGGAAATATCACGCCCGTATATAAGAGCCATGCAATCGGGGAAACGTCGAACGATTTGTACGATTCGATTCGTATCCCGGGAGACGGCGAAAACGGCGTCGAATATGAATACGCGATTCCGCAGGTTACCGCAGTCGAAGGCGGCGAACAGCTGTATGAAGTGCGCGTAAATTATTACGAATATTTCATCTTCAAGCACAGCTATATTGAAAAAGACGGCATCACGACGCCCGTATTCCTGTTCGGTACGACGACGGAAGGACAGGACGTGTTCACCTGCCTTTGCTTCGGTGCCATGTTCTCGTATGCGTTTGCCATTTTGGTTTCGGTGACGAACTTGTTCGTAGGTGCCATTTACGGCGCAATCGAAGGGTACTACGGCGGCAAGCTGGATATGGTGATGGAACGTTTCTCGGACGTGTTGTCTGCCGTGCCTACCATGATCGTCATCACTCTTTTGCGAGAGTTCTTGAGCAAGAGCGTCAGCGGTTCTGTATTGAATATTTTGGTATTGTTTATCGCCTACTTTGCGACGGGGTGGATCGGCATGGCGTCGAGAACGCGTATGCAGTTCTATCGATTTAAGAATCAAGAATACGTCTTGGCGGCAAGAACGCTGGGCGCAACGAATAAGCGTATCATGTTCAAGCATATTTTCCCCAACGCATTGGGGACGTTGATCACCGGATGCGCATTGATTATTCCTTCGATGATCTATTCGGAAATCAACTTGAGCTACTTGGGCATTATCAGCTTGTCGAGCGG
>CAZRAS010000157.1:0-2725 GCA_964598045.1 uncultured Clostridia bacterium
GGCGATCATATCGCATTTATCACCTATATGAGAACGGACTCCGTTCGTGTGTCTAAAGAGGCACAGGCGAAGGCACTCGATCGTATCAAAGAGGTATACGGTCCTGAATATGCGCCCGAAAAGCCTAACTATTACGCTTCCAAGAAAGGGGCACAGGATGCGCACGAAGCCATTCGTCCCATCGATTTGGAAATGACGCCCGAGAAGGCGAAAAAAATGTTGGATAAAAAACATTTCTCGCTCTATAAGCTTATCTACGAGCGTTTCCTTGCCTCCCAGATGGTGGAAGCGAAGTACAATAGTATGCAAATGGAGATTGACAACAGCGGATATATTTTCAAGGCGAGCGGCAGAGTGATGCTGTTTGCAGGGTTTACCGCGGTGTATCAGGATGTAAGTGCCAAGAAGGATGACGAGGATGAGATCAGCCTTGCTAAACTTTTGCCGGACTTGAACGAGGGGGACGTGCTCAACTTGATTTCCATGCAGAAGGAGCAAAAATTCACAAAACCTCCTCTGCGCTATACGGATGCTTCCCTCGTCAAGACGATGGAAGAAAAGGGGATCGGCAGACCGTCCACGTATGCGACGATCATTTCCAAATTGATGCAAAAGTACGTGAAGAAAGACGGAAAATATATGTATCCCACCCCCATTGCTTATGACGTCGTAGATATGCTTACAAGTTGTTTTAAGGACGTTATGGACGTCGGATTTACAGCGGATATGGAAACCAAACTCGACGATATCGAAGAGGGGGGCGTAGAATGGCGGGACGTCATCGGGAATTTCTATCCCGGATTTGAGCAGAATTTGAAAAAAGCGTCCGGTTACGGCGACGAACTGACGCAGGAGGTCTGCGCGAAGTGCGGCCATTTCATGCTGCGCAGAATGGGAAAATTCGGCAAATATCTTGCTTGTTCCAACTATCCCGAATGTCACAATATCGTCAGCGAAAGTAAAGAAGAAATTTCTTCGGTTCGTTGTCCGAAATGTGGAGAAAACATGGTTTATAAGAGTGGTAAATTCGGTAGATTTTTGGCTTGCCCGAATTATCCCGATTGTAAATCCACCATGTCCATGCCCACCGACGAAGAGCCGAAGCTTGCCGGAATCTGTCCCGAATGCGGCTCGGCGATGAGTGTGCGAAAATCGAAGAAAGGAAAAGTATATTACAGCTGTATCGGCTATCCAGACTGTAAATTCATGAGTTGGGACGTTCCGACGGGGGAGAAATGCCCGCAGTGTGCAGACGGCTATCTCGTGAAGACGGCGCGCGGCAACGTGAAGTGTAGCAATAAGGACTGCAAATATCGCATCAATGCGGAAAAAACGGAGACGAAGCCTCAAACAAAGTCGGTGGATATGGCAGACGGATTCGAGGCCCCTCCTTTGGAAGAACCGCTTTACGATTACGACGATGCCGGATATTTTCCCGAGGGATTTGAAGAATGAAAGAGGTCTTGATCGTTGGCGGCGGTTTGGCGGGGAGCGAAGCCGCGTACTATCTTGCGAGCCGTGGAATCAAAACTACCCTCGTGGAGATGAAACCTAAAAAATTTACACCGGCGCATGAGAGTGCCAACTATGGGGAGTTGGTTTGTTCGAACTCCTTAAAGAGTAATGACGTATACGCGAATGCCTGCGGGCTTTTGAAAGAGGAGATGCGTCTTCTCGGCTCGATGATAATCGAGGCGGCGGACGCAACCAAAGTCCCGGCGGGTGCGGCTCTTGCCGTCGATCGCGAAAAATTTTCTTCGTATATCACGGATAAGCTTACCGCTTGTCCAAATCTTACCTTGATTTCCGAAGAAGTGGAAAAGGTGCCTTCGACGGAAGAAAACGGGGGCAGGTACGTGATCATTGCCACAGGTCCGCTTACGTCGGATGCACTCGGCGAGGATATTTTACGACTTACGGGCGGAGGGTTGCATTTCTATGACGCTTCCGCACCCATCGTTTCCGCTGACAGTGTGGATATGAGCTGCGCGTTTACGGGGGATCGTTACGGCAAGGGCACGGGGGATTATATCAATTGCCCCATGGACAAGGAAGAATATTACGCTTTCGTGGACGCCCTTCTGGGGGCGGAACGGGCGCATTTACACGAGTTTGAGAAAGGGGAGATCTTCGAAGGGTGTATGCCTTTGGAAGTGATGGCTTCGCGCGGCAGGGATACCTTGCGCTACGGCACGCTCAAACCCGTGGGATTGTACGACGAGGACGGAAAACGTCCGTATGCCGTATTGCAGCTTCGCAAGGAGAATTACGAAGGAAGTACGTACAATCTCGTCGGCTTTCAGACGAATTTGAAATTTCCGGAGCAAAAGCGAGTATTTTCCATGATTCCTGCCCTTAAAAACGCGGAGTTTTTGCGTTACGGCGTAATGCATAGGAATACGTATATTCAGTCGCCGGACGTTTTAACTCGCCATTTTTCGGTTATGAATAATCAAAGACTGTTCTTCGCGGGGCAAATTACGGGCGTAGAAGGGTACGTCGAGAGTGCGGCAAGCGGATTGCTCGCGGCAATTCATATCGCAGATGAAATTTTGGAAAGACCTACCCATGTCTTTGACGATCGCACGATTTGCGGTGCTTTGCAAACGCATATTACGACAAAGGTGAAAGACTTTCAACCGATGAATGCCAATTTCGGCATTTTACAGAGCTTGCCTACGCGGATTAAAGATAAGAAGGAACGATATCGCGCGTTGGCGGAACG
>CAZRAS010000158.1:0-2712 GCA_964598045.1 uncultured Clostridia bacterium
TTATCGGCTTGCCTTTGTTAGTATACCCGATAATATCTTTCAAATATTCTCCGTAATGCTCGCAAAGGAATAACGCTCCTTCTTGCACTAAATCATAAACCTCGCCAATCGTATGATTTACGTCGTGCTTATGCATAATATCGACGTATAAATCATTGTGCAGTTTTTGCATTTGTTCTCCCATATAGCCTATCAGGAATTTCGTTTCCGATATGGCGATCAACTCTGCCATAGCGAGTACGTTTTCGAGAGCGATCTACTCCTTGAGAATTGCAAATGTAATTTTCTTGTTTTGTTTTCATTTTCTTATGACTCCGACCACCGAAAAGGCAACGCAATCGGAGATTTATGCAACAATAAAAATATCCATAAAAACGTGTCACAACATGAAAACGTGAACATATAAACAAGGATACGGGTATCGATAAGGTAAGACGAAAGAAGAGAATCGGAAGGCAGATGGGTGGGAGGGTAAAGGTAACTTTTCGTCGTACTTACGCGATTATTTTTATTCAATAAAAATAAATTTCGGCAAGGTATAAAAAATTGTGCTTGTAGGGTTGATTTTTTCCTGATTTGCGTGTATAATTAAATTAGAAAAATTCCCTGCCCCGATTGCGGGCACTTCGGAGAAAACGTATGGCGCAGAAAAAAAGAAAGTTAGAAGAAATCGTATCTGTTGGCGGAGAAGTGGCAAAGGTGATTTCCTATGCCGATTATTTTGCACACAGACCCCTCTTTTCTTCCTTGCAGATTAAGAATGACGGCGAGGAAATGTTGGAAGGTTTGCTCCTTTCGATTACCAACGAAAACGGTATGTTGTTGCCCTGTGAGAAAGAACTCAACATTCCGTACGAGAGCGTGGTGGAAGTGAATTTGGGTAATCTTTTGTCTCCCTTTTATTTTACGAACGTAGAAGGAGTGACGGAGGAAAAAATTCTCGTCACCTTAAAAAAAGAAAAGAAAATAATCGTCTCGAAGGAATGGACGGTGCAGACGTTGCCCTTCGATTATTGGCACGGCATCGAAGGGGATGCCGAACTTTTGGCGTCCTTCGTTCGCCCCAAACTCGGCGATTGCGCCCGTGTACAGACGGAGATTTTGGCACAGCTGAAAAAATGGGACGTTCAATGCGAGCTTGGCAGCTACGTCGGAAATGATAAAAATGCCGTACGGAGCGTTATTGCGGCACTTTACGCCGTATTCCGTCGTTTTTCCGCGGAGAAAAAGACTTGCGATCTGACCGCACCCGTAGAGGCGGGCGCCGGGATTAAAATCCTTACGGAACGGGCGGCGAGCGTACTTGAAATGTCGGTGTTTGCCGCGAGTTGTTTGGAAAGTATGGGCTTTCATCCCATTCTCATTTTTGGCGAAAAGGAAGTAACATGCGGCGTATGGCTGTATGATAGTTGTTTCCTCGATACGGTTTCCGACGATATGCAGCGATTGGACGCATACGTTGCCGACGGCATCAACAACGTGAGCTGTTTCGATGTGGCGGATCTCTTCTCGGATAAGAACGCCGCTTACTCCACCTCCGAAACGCATTTCAAACAGAAAATGCAGTCGGGTTATTACGATCGTTACGTAGACGTTCGTCGTTGTCGTATTTCCAATATCATGCCCATGCCCTTGCGCGCCAAGAGCGTGAAAGGATTTGAGGTCCTGCGTGAAGAGGATATGGCGCACGACGCTGCGCCCAAGGCAATCAAGGAGATGCAAAAGCTCTCTTTGGACGGCGAATTGACCAAAGATAAACAATGGGAAAGACGGCTTCTCGATCTTTCCATGAAGAATAGCTTGCTCAATTTTTCCCCGACAAAAATGGCAATTCGTTTGGTGACGACTTCGGCAGACTTCACGTTGGCGGCATTGTCGGAGCAGGGTGAGCTTGCGTTTGCTCCTGCAACGGACGGAATAAAGTCCGTCATGGAAAAGAAAAAATATTTCGGTTTGAGTACGGAAGTCAAACGCATGGGGGAACTCATCGATCTGGAATACAAAGCCGGGATTTTGCGTACGTATACGGATGCAGCCGTGCTCGGCGAGACGGTCAATCGTCTCGTCAAAAAGAATAAGGAAGCGTATGAAGAATCGGGTACGAAGATTTTGTATCTTGCGCTCGGCTTTTTGAAATGGTATTCTCGTATCGACGGGGTGGAACATTACGCTCCCCTCGTGTTGCAACCCGTGCAAATTCGCAAGAGTAAAGGCGGAAATGGATATTCTCTCGTCATTACGGACGAAGAACCTTCCGTAAACTCCACCTTGCTTGAATTTTTGAAGCAGGAATTCAATGTCGATATCCGTGGACTTGCCACTGCGATGCAAGGGTTGAAAATTTCTGAAATTTTGGCGATGGTGCGTGTGGAAATCGTAAAAATGCGGAACTGGGAAGTTATCGACGACACGTATGTGGCGGCGTTCTCCTTCTCCCGTTATCAAATGTGGAACGATCTTCGCCAAAACATGGACGAATTCTCTAAGAATAAAATCATCAAAGCTCTCCTCGACAATTCTGTGTTGTTGGACGGAGGAATCGAAGATGAAAACGAGGACGAAGTCAGCCCTGCGGAGACATTGACCCCGCTCACGGCGGACGAATCGCAATGGAAAGCCATCGCCCTTTCCCAAAAGCAAAAGAGTTTCGTTTTGCACGGACCTCCGGGAACGGGAAAATCACAAACGATTACGAATATGATCGCAAACGCG
>CAZRAS010000159.1:0-2695 GCA_964598045.1 uncultured Clostridia bacterium
AAAGCCTGCCCTTCGTTACACAACGCCGTACGAATTGCTCGTGGCGGTGATTTTATCCGCGCAATGTACGGACGAACGCGTGAATATCGTCACGGAAAAACTCTTTGAGAAATATTCCAAACCCGAGCGCATGGCAACCCTTTCGCAAAAGGAACTGGAAGGGTATATTTTCTCTTGCGGCTTTTATCGTATGAAGGCGCAACATATTCTTTCCGCGACGCAGGATATTTTGGAAAAATTCGGCGGGGAAGTCCCGGGGACGATCGAGGAACTTATGACACTCGCAGGGGTGGGAAAAAAGACGGCAAACGTCGTTTATTCGGTGGCGTTCGGCGGCGACGCGATTGCCGTGGATACCCACGTGTTCCGTGTGAGCAATCGTCTCGGTTTGGCAAAGGGAAAGACGCCGCTTGCGGTGGAAGAAGGATTGTGTAAGGCAATTCCTAAGGAGGATTGGTCGAAAGCACATCATTGGCTTATCTACCACGGCAGACGAGTGTGCCATTCTCAAAAACCCGAGTGCGAGCGTTGCACGTTGAAAGAATTTTGCGATTACGGCAAGAAAAAATAAGAATAAAAAGCATAAACGCTCCCGTTTTACGTACACTATGGAAAACGGGAGGTTTTATATTTTGGAAAGAATAGAGATAGAGAAAGCGCGCTTGAAAACGCTGATGAAAGTGGAGGACTTGATGGAGAAGAAGGGGAAAATTCACTCCAGATTGCTCATCGATACGGCGCTTGCCAAAGGGATGGAATCGCTTGCGTCGCGACATGAAAAACGCAAGGAAACATTGGAGATTTTAATGCTCGGAAGCTTGCCGAAAAAGAAAAACGAAAGGAGCATGTCTGCGACGAACAAGGAGGATGGTGAGGAATGAAGTTGGAAAAACGAGAGATCACCCTCAACGAATACGATTCGTTAAAGGAAATGTTTTATATGGAAAAACTGCTGTTGAACGAGTATTCGGAGTGTTTGACGAAGGCGACGAGACGAGAGACAAGAAAACAATTGTTGCGGTTGATGTGCGAGGTCGGGGAAGATTTATCCTTCGTGCAAGATTTGATGGAAAAATCTTCCGCAGAGAAAGAGTAAATAGGGGGGATAAGTTGCGTTGCATAAAATGCGGCGCGACTTTTTTCGTGGCGAATTTTCTCCAAAATCGTATCGTTATGAAAAAAATAGTTTTCGTGCTTGACAAAAGAATCGGAAAAGCGTATAATAATCCCATCTAAGGGAGGAGACGGTTCTTTTATGAAAAATCAATATAAGTCGGCAGGGATTTTGAATATCCTTTGCGGCGTGCTTTTTACGATTTCTTACCTATTTTTGAACGTGCTGATAGGAGTGACGCTTGGCTGGGGGGATGTGTTTGCAATTGTGTTTGCGCTGATGGTCGTGTTCGCCTATGCCGGATATGTGTGGTGGTCGTTTATTATCTTCGTTCCTTTCTCTATGATATTAACGGGGACGGAAATGCTTTCCAAGCATAAAAAGGGGGCAGGCGTGAAAGTTTGGATCGTGTTGAATGCTCTTGTAAAACTTCTTGTCATAGGGTATGAATTGGTTGTTGGATATCGTTTCTTGACGACAGCTACCACTTTGCTTGTAGTTTGGGGGTGGGGGGTAATTGCCATGTCTTTTGTGACGTTGATCTCCGTTGTAATCGATTTTAAGGCGGTGTTTACAAGAACACGGAAAAATTAAATTTGAAAACTCATAAAAAACCGTTGACTTTTTTGATAACTTTTACTATAATATACGTAGTATAAAGAAAGGCAATGAAAAAGTTGGCGTTTTTCGATCATCCTTTTTGAAAGAGATTCTATCCGCAGGCTGAAAGATAGAAAGAAGGAGAAGAACGACCGTTTCGCTTTGGAGCCGTCCTTTTGAGCCTGACTATGGGGGTAGGGAGGAACGTATCGCCACGTGACGGCGAAAGGAAGACGCAAAGTATTTTGCGTGAAAGCAGGTGGTACCGCGGAATATGTTCGCCCTGCGTGTTGAAAAACACGCAGGGCGATTTTTATCGCAGCGTTCACATCGCCAAGAATATCGACGGGAGTGCGGCTGTTCTAAAAAAACGGCTTGCATCCAAACGGTCGAAAAAAATTGTTACTAATTTCGTTGTAATACGGAGGATATATATGAAAGAAAGAATCGAAAGTTTACGCGCGGAGATCAAAGATTTGATCGGCCGGACGCAAACGGGAAAAGGCCTTTACGAAGTGAAGGTCAAATTTCAAACCGCGCTCAAGGACATTATGAGCGGCATGAAGAGCTTGCCCAAGGAAGAAAAACCGGCATTCGGGAAAATCGTCAACGAGTTTAAACAGGCGATGGAAGCTCAGTTTGAAGATCGTGCCGTCGTCGTGAAGCAAATGGAACTCGAAGCACAGTACGAAAAGGAACGCGTCGATATTACGATGCCCGGGAAAACGTATACAGCAGGTGCTCTGCATCCTATCACGCTCGTGAAGAACGAATTGATCGACATTTTTGCCGGTATGGGATTCAAAGTGTTTGAAGGTCCTGAAATCGAAACGGACTACTACAACTTTACGGCACTCAATACGCCCAAGGATCATCCGGCAAGAGATATGCAGGACACCTTCTATCTTGCCGACAATCTTCTTCTCCGTACGCAGACTTCCGCAGGGCAGATTCGCGTCATGGAACAGGATGCACCTCCCA
>CAZRAS010000160.1:0-2688 GCA_964598045.1 uncultured Clostridia bacterium
CTTCGCACCGCAAAGAGCGTATTTTCGAGAAATATTTTTGCGAGGAGGAAGCAGATATACCTACGTATTTCAATGACGACGAGGAAAAAAGAGCCGAAAAAACGCCTTTGCGGCGGGTTCCTTTTATTCCCATCTAGTATACTATAAAAGAATGTATTCGTCAAGCGGTTTTAGCGAACGATGAGGAGTTTTTCCTTCGCTCGCGTGATAGCAGTGTACAACCATCTTGCCCCCTCTTCCTCGAACACACGACTTTCGTCAAAAACGACGACGAAATCAAATTCCGAACCTTGCGCCTTATGACAAGTAACGGCATAGGCAAATTCAAAACGACAAATCGGCTCTTCCGAAACAGCTTTAAAACGACGAAGCACCCCGTGATCGTATTCGTGAGCGACCATGCCGTTTGCCAAAAACACCGCTCGTTGTCCATAGCCGTGATGGTACCTTCCCTGTGTAAAAATCCCGGTATCAAACGGAACTTTTACGCCATAATCAAGAAAATCGGCTTGAAACTCCATGGTGGCAAGCCCGTCCATGCTCTCCTTAACGTCATGCGCCGTACCGATAATGCCGTTTACAAGATGAATTTTTTTATCCTTATCCAGTGTTTTTTCCCAGTCGTTCAAGGTGCAAATTACCTTCTCGCCTTCGACGGGAAGCAATTCCGATTCGGGAATCCCCTTATATCGTCTCATCTCATCGTTTATGAAATTTCTCGTGCTGTTCCGTCCGCAAATGATCTGATCCGCTTTGAGAAAGAGCCGTTTTCTCTCAGAAGGAGACAATGCGTTCTTTTTGATCACGCATACCTTATCTCCATAATTTCCATAAGGAATATTTTTTCCCTGCCTTGCCATCGTCGCAACTTGAATAATGGGATTGTCCGCCGCCTGTCGTACGATTTCCTGCATCATAAAGTGGGGATGGCCCAACAGCGGACAGCTTCCGTTGACGGGAGGAAGTTGCGCACCGTCTCCGCAGAACAAACATTTAACGCCGTAGCTCAATAAATCGCGTAAGATTTCCTCGTTAACCATAGAAGATTCGTCGACGATGATAAGTTTGATGTGTTCGTCGATTTTCTCTCGTTTGACAAAAATCAACTCATCGCTCTCCACGATCTCCCCGTTTTCGTCGATGTCGAAATTTTCCTCGTCTCGAATGTAGATCAGCCCGTGCACCGTACCTGCCAAAGTTCCTTTCTTGACAAGGTTCGCCGCAGCCTTCCCCGTAGGAGACACGAATACCGCTTCCGAGCCGATTTTCAGTTTTAACTGCGTTTTTACAATATAGTCGATAAGAAAGGTTTTTCCTGTGCCGGCATATCCCGATAAAACAAACACCTGATCATCGGTATTGACAAACCATTCCACTATTAAATTTTTTGCCCGTTCCTGATCGTCGGTAAGCTTTACTTCCATGATAAGTATATTATATCACCTTGTTTTTAGAATTGCAAGCGTTTTGCGAACATTTGTTTGCTTTTATTAAAAATATTTTTTCGGTCTTTTTCATTGTCATCCCTATATTTGCACGCTTTGTCAAAGCATTCGTAGTCGCTGTTTTCACACGCATGAATATTCAGATTACGGCAATGCACGATTTTATCCTTATGCGTTGAAATAAGGAATGCGATCTAATCGCAATTACCGTTTGATCGACCGGAAAAGTCGATGATGAGTTTCATTTTATTTACCTCCTAATTTTCCGCATGGTCTGTGTATGAATTTCAAGCCGAGCGAGTGGCGTTCATTGTTTCAACAGTATTTTCGCGTTTCTATGCCCGATTGGTTCTGCTTTAGAACCGTAATTTTATATTCCTTGCGTTCTTTTTCGATATTCGCTTGGCGTACATCCATAGAATTTGCGAAAAGTTTCGCTAAAATAGCTGGCACCGAAAAATCCAACAGCATAGCTGATTTCAAGAACGGTCATATCCGTATTTCTCAATAATTCCATAGATTTTAACAGACGTAATTCCGTTAGATACTCGTTCGGCGTTTTATTGACATACCGCCTAAAAATCGTACAACACGTCGTTTTTCCGACTTTTCCCGATGCTGCGATTTCCTCGAGACTCAACTTTTCATCATACTTATCATTCAGAAAGGAAACCATCTCTTTCAACGCCGACAGATGATGATTGGATGCAAGCTCCGCCTTTTGAATAGAGATTATATTTTCGCACAATGCAATCCATACGTCAAAAAGAAGCCGTTGGATTTTCAGCTCGGAAAGCGCTTCGCTTTGAACTTCATAAATTCTTCGAATCGATGAAAGAATATCATATTGCCAACCACAATCGTGTTTCAAGTGACAAAAGGGCGTATGTTCATTAAAAAGAAGCGGATTGATATATCGCTGTTCGATTGTTCCGGATACACACAGCAAAACGGGATGAAACAAAACGCAAATATACTCACACTCCTCTTTCCGCTCCGAATACCCGAAATGAAATTGTCTTGCATTGACAAAAATCCCCTCCCCCGCTTCGAGTAAAACGATCTCGCCGTTAATGTTATACTTCATTTTCCCCGAAAGCACGAGAATTAATTCGATATCGTCATGCCAATGACTCTCCGCCGTATAGTTCGGATAATAAGAAAGTCTTCCCCTACGAATATATACGGGATAATCCGCTTGATCATAGATAACTCGTTCGGAACGATCAACTTTTATATTAGA
>CAZRAS010000161.1:0-2687 GCA_964598045.1 uncultured Clostridia bacterium
GGCGGAGCGATTTCTTACGTGGAAGTTCCCGATATGCAGGACAACATCCCTGCCGTTCTTTCCGTGATGAAATTTATCTATGAAAACATCATGTACGCCGAGCTGAATACCAAGAGCGATTATTGTCAGGTATGCGGCTATGACGGGGAAATTCAGATTGTAAACGACGAAACGGGAAAACTCGTATGGGAATGTCCTCATTGTCATAATCGAGATCAAGCGAAGATGAACGTCGCAAGACGCACCTGCGGCTATATCGGAACGCAATATTGGAATCAGGGCAGAACGCAGGAAATTAAAGATCGCGTTCTTCATCTTTGATGAATTATTCCGCAATCAAATGGACGGATATCGCCAACGGAGAGGGGGTGCGTGTTTCTCTGTTCGTGTCCGGCTGTACCCGTCGTTGCAAAAATTGTTTTAACGAGGTCGCCTGGGATTTTACACAGGGTGACGCGTTTGACAAAGAAGTTGAAAATCGAATTTTTGAGGCACTTCGATCGGACTATATCGCAGGACTTTCCCTGCTCGGCGGAGAGCCGCTCGAACCGCAAAATCAAAGGGCGTTGTATCCTTTTATACGGCGAGTGAAAGAAGCCTATCCTCAAAAGACGATTTGGTGTTATACGGGCTGCGTCTTCGATGAAAAGAGGGGCGTTCTGAAAGAGGAACAGAAAAATACGGAAGTTACGAAGGAATTGCTTTCGCTGTTTGACGTATTGGTGGATGGCCCCTATATGGAAGAACTCAAAGATATTCGTTTGAAATTTCGAGGTTCCTCCAATCAACGCGTTCTTGACGTGAAAAAAAGTCTTTTGAAGGGCGAGTGCGTTTTATATCTTGAATAGAAGGAAGAATCCGTCGCATATGATAGTGTATGCAGACGGATTTTTTTGGAAAAAGACTCTATCTTTCCGTGGTTGGCGCGGTGCTTGTCCTTTTCACTCTTTCCACAATTTTTTATGCCGCGTTTTTATGGCAGGCGCAAAGCGTTTGGCTCGGGCAGAGCTTTTATTTTCTCTTGTCGCCTACGGAACATATTGAGGCGGGGGCTTACGACGCGCAATGGAAGGGTGGTGCCGGATATTTGCTGGAATATGACGGCAAAGAATATGTGGCGTTGTCCGTGTATTTGCATAAGGAGGAGGGGGTTGCCGTGCAAAATTCTATGACGGAGACTACGAGTTTGTTGCAAATCGATGTCGGGCGACTCTATTTCAAAACTTGTAAGGAGAAAAAGAAGGCGACTCTTTATCAAAGTGCCTTGAATTGCCTGCACGGTTGTATGGTAGTGTTGGACGGGGAGATTAATCGCTTGGCGAACGGCGCTACGCAACAATCCAGTCTTCGGAGTCTCGGCATTTTATGGCGACAACTGAACTATTTATCCGCCGTCTATGCAGACGATTTTCCGAAATATGCGCAGGCGTGCAAATGCGCAAGCGAACAGCTGAATAACATCTTGTCCGATATCGTGTACGTCAAGGATTTACGCTATCTTCTCTGCGATATGGCGGCAACCTATCTACAAATTTGTGAAAAATTTTCTTTATAAAGTTAGGAAAAATATGACAATTTGCTTTACTTTTCTTTGTCCGCATGCTATAATGTCATATGTAGACATGACAACAGTCATGTAGATTTATGATGACAGGATAAAATACCTATGAAGAAATATTACGTTTTACAAAACCCGCTTGCAGGGCATGGAAAAGAAAAGAAAGAACGCGAAATTTTGAAGAACCTTTACGGGGAAGAAAATTTGATATACACGGATATGACGGAGATCGTTGATTTTTCCGCTTATTTTGCAAACCTTTCCGAGGAGGATGAAGTTGTGCTTTGCGGCGGCGACGGAACGGTCAATCACTTCGTAAACAAGACGAAGAACGTCGATATTGTACAAAACGTTTACTACTTGGCTTGCGGCAGCGGAAATGATTTCTTGCACGATATCGAAGGAAATTGCGAGACTCCCGTATTATTAAATTCCTACTTAAAAGATTTGCCTACGGTTAGGGTAAAGGGAACTGAATATAAGTTTATCAACGGTGTCGGCTACGGGATCGACGGCTATTGTTGCGAAGTGGGGGACAAACTTCGTGCCGCTTCCGAAAAACCGGTGAATTATACGATGATCGCCATTCAGGGATTGTTGTTCCATTATAAGCCCGTTGACGCAACCGTGATTGTAGACGGCAAAGAGCACCGTTTCAAGAGAGTATGGCTCGCACCTACGATGTTCGGAAAATATTATGGTGGCGGCATGATGCCTACGCCCGGGCAAACGCGTGAAGGAAATCAACTTTCCGTGATGATTTTCCACGATTCCGGAAAATTGAAGACGCTTACGATTTTCCCGTCTATCTTTAATGGCGGACACGTGAAAAAAGAGAAGTATGTCACGATGTTGTCGGGCAAGGAGATTACAGTAAAATTTGACGAGCCTCGTCCTTTGCAGGTAGATGGCGAAACGATTTTGAACGTCACCGAATATACGGCGACAAGATAAACCAAAACGCGGTTTTTAGAAACCGCGTTTTATGATTGTATTTCGAAATGTCACTCTGCGCTATTTTAGAATACAAAAAAAAAGAGCTTTTATGCGCCAATCTTGCATAAAAACTCTTAATTGGAGCTACTGGCCGGACTTGAACCGGCGACCTGCTGATTACGAATCAGCTGCT
>CAZRAS010000162.1:0-2637 GCA_964598045.1 uncultured Clostridia bacterium
AACGCAAGGGCTCGTTTTGCCATACGAATACGATCGTTTCAAAAACTATCCTACCTTTCCGGAATATAAGGATAAAATTTACAGCTTGTTGCAAGATCGGGATACCCTCGTCATCGGGCATGCAACGATGAATGACGTTAAGTATCTCAATTTGGAAAGCAAGCGTTTTCAACTTCCCTCGTTTGAGTTCGATTTTGCCGATACGCAATTTTTATATATGAACCGCATCGGGGAGTTCTCCCGTCAGTTCGGGCTTGGCGCGATCGCCGAAGAGTTGGGCGTGGATTTCGTGGCGCATAGGGCGGTGGACGATGCGTATGCGACAATGCGAATTGCCGAAGCAATCTGTCGGGCGGAAGGCACAGAGAGCTTGCCGCAGTTGATTGAGAAATACCAAATCACGTTGGGACGGATTGAAAATTATGAAATATCTTTGACGACTTCGGCGGGATTGAACGCATACCGTGAAGAGCAGGAACGTCGTAAAGAAGAACGGGAAAAAGCCAAGACAGAGTTTTATCGTTTCGTAGACAGAGAAAAGCGCAAGCGCGCGAAGGACGGCATTCTCAAAAATAAGTCGGTGTGCTTTTCCCATCCGTTGGAAATCGAGCTCGATCTGTCCAAAGGATTGGTACGCGCTGCTTTTGCCGAGGGGGGAATCTTTACTTCTCACGCAGAGGAATGCGATTACTATATCTGCTTCGAAGAGGAGAGCGGTGCAAGACTCAAATCGGTGAAAAAGGGCAGAGTGTTGACGGTGGACGAGTTCAAAACTTGTTTAGGTTTATAAGATTGTAGGACGAAAACGAATGAAATTACCCGAATCTTTTATCGTAAATATGAAAAAACAGCTTCCCGAACAGGAATGGGAGGCGTTTTTTGCCGTCTATGAAAAATCCCCCTTCAAGGGGATTCGTTTGAACCCGTTAAAGGGGGAGGGAAACGAGTTGAAGTCCTGCTTGCCCTTCTTGGGAGAAAGGGTGGAATGGGAAGAGAACGGATATTATACGACGGAGGAGAAGCCGGGCAATTCTCCCTTTCATGCCGCCGGATTATTTTATTCTCAAGAGCCTTCCGCCATGTGCGCGGCGCCGCTTTTGGATGTGCGGCCCGGAGAAAGGGTGCTCGATCTTTGTTCTGCTCCCGGAGGAAAGGGAACGCAACTTGCGTGCAGAATGAAGGGGGAAGGCATTGTCGTATTGAACGAACCCGTTTTGTCGCGCGCGAAAATTCTGTCGCAGAACGTAGAGCGTATGGGTGTGAAAAACGCTGTCGTGACGAGCGAGCTTCCTGAAAAGTTATCGACAAAATTCGAGGGATATTTTGATAAAATCCTCGTAGACGCACCCTGTTCCGGGGAAGGGATGTTCCGTAAAAATGCGGAAGAAGCGCTTTCCGAATGGAGTGAGGAGAATGTGGCAACTTGCACCGAGCGGCAAAAACGTATTTTGGACGAAGGAACGAAAATGTTGCGCGGAGGAGGAAAACTCGTGTATTCCACTTGCACCTTCGCACCTTCCGAAGATGAGGGGCAGGTATGCGATTATCTGCAAAATCACCCCGAAATGCGTCTGTTGAAACAGGAGAAATTGTATCCCCATAAAGTAAGGGGAGAAGGGCATTTTGCCGCATTGTTTGAAAAAATCCAAAAGGAAGAGGCGGGAAGCGTTCGTCGTAAAGAGATGACGCCTTGGTGCTCACGTGAGGGGGAACAGGCGTATCGAGCTTTTGAAAAGAGCTTTTTTCATCAAAAATTCGCCCGTCGTTTGTATGAGATAAACGGAATTTTATATGAGCTTCCCGAAGGAGTGTTTGACTGGAAGGGCATGCAAGTGCTTCGCGTGGGCGTACGGCTCGGGGAAGTGAAGAACGGGCGGTTCGAGCCTTCTCATTCCTTGGCACTCTGCGTGAAAAAAGAGGATTGCAAAAACGTGTTGGATTTGTCTGAGACGGACGTTCGCTTGGAAAAATATTTGCGAGGCGAAACGGTGGAAGAGGGCTCGATTCAAAACGGTTGGTGCGTCGTTTGCGTCCACGGGTATCCTTTAGGGCTTGGAAAAGCCGTGAACGGCACGGTGAAAAATCATTATCCGAAAGGATTGCGGAAACAGTAAATAGGGCAATCCCTCAGACAGCAATCCCTCAGACAGCTAACGCTTCCAGCTCCCTTTGCACAAGGGAGCCTTATGGTTCTAAGCCTCTCTTATACAAGGGTGCCTTCTCTTTCTAAGCCTCCCCTGTGTAAGGGGAGGTGTCATGGCAAAGCCGTGACGGAGGGGTTGAAAAGAGAAGGGAGCCAAGTAGACGAATCTTTCTTTACAATAAAAAAATCGGCTGTGGTTTCCACAGTCGATTTTCTTATAACTCAAATGTGATTATTTGTTCTTTTTAACAACGTTTACGTGTGCTTTCGCAGCTTTCTTTCTTCTTACGATTTTTGCGATTCTCTGCACTGCGATGCCGCCGATTGCCACCAAGAGTGCTGCAGATACGGCGATGGAACTGATCAACATGAAGATGTTCATGCCGTCGTCATCCGTATCGTCATCCGTGTCATCGTCCGTGTCGTCATCTGCGTCTGCACTTGCAGGAGTGATCGTTACGTCGCTCAAGGGGTAGTCTGCGAGTACCGGGTAG
>CAZRAS010000163.1:0-2630 GCA_964598045.1 uncultured Clostridia bacterium
GCGCGGCGGCAACGGCGGAAAGGGTAACGTGCGTTTCACGACGGCGCGTCGCCATGCTCCCAACTTTGCGCAGAAAGGGGAAAAGGTGAAGCAACATTCCGTGATTTTGGAATTGAAAGTGATTGCGGACGTGGGGTTCGTGGGCTTTCCCAACGTGGGAAAGAGCACTCTTTTGAGTAAGATTTCCGCGGCTCGTCCGAAAATCGCAAACTATCATTTCACCACTCTTTCTCCCAACCTCGGCGTGGTGCGCTATTATGAAAAATCTTTCGTGGCGGCGGACATTCCCGGATTGATCGAAGGCGCGGCGCAGGGCGCAGGGCTCGGACACGATTTCTTGCGTCATATCGAACGTACGAGAATGCTCTGTCACGTCGTCGATATTTCGGGTTGCGAAGGGCGGGATCCCGTTGAGGATTTCCAAAAGATTAACGCCGAGCTTGAAGAGTTCAGCGAGGAACTTGCAAGCCGTCCGCAGATCATTGTCTGCAACAAGTGCGATGTGTACGGCGCGGAGGACAATCTCAAAGCGTTCAAGAAAAAGTTTGGCAGAAAATATAAGATTTTCCCCATTACGGCGATTTCGGGGGAAGGCACGAGAGAACTCATCGAGGGAATTTTCGAGGTGCTCGGTACGTTGCCGCCCGTCGAACCTACTCCCATCGAAGAAGAATTTGAATACAAAGCGAATGACGATTTGAGCTTTGAAATCTTCAAGGACGAAGACGGGGTATACGTGGTTGTCGGCGGTTTGGTGGATATGCTCTGCCGCAACGTCGTGTTGAACAATCCCGATTCTATGCTTTATTTCCAAAAAGTCCTTCGATTGCGCGGGGTAATCAAGGCGTTGACGAAAATGGGGTGTCAAGAAGGCGACACCGTTTCCATCGGCGACGTGGAGTTTGATTTTATCCCATAATGGATAAAAATTCCGAATGTTGTTTAAAAGAGGAGAATGTACGAATGGAAAAAGGCGTGAAAGCATTTTTTTACGAATATAAATACTATGTTTTGCCCGATGAGTGCGAAAATACAGAAGATTTGAAAAAGCAAAAGGTTTGGGAAGTGAAACGACTGAAAGAAGAGCTGTGTATGGCGCCCGATTTCGTGTACGAGAGCATGGAGACGGAGCTGTTGACGATCGAGGACCCCTCGCGCGTGTTCCCTGCCCGAGCCAATTTGTACGAAAGTGCGGAATACGACGCAATCTTGAAAAAACAAGTGGAATGCGTTTGCGCCAAGTGTGAAAACTATATGGATAACGGCGATGAATCGCTGAACGGGCATCATCGCGAAATTTCGCTTGACGGCGTCTGTTATCTTCGCGAAACGGCAGAAGAACCTTGGTCGTTTGCTTTTTGTGCGGAAGTCTTGTGGGGCAGAATTGCGAGAAAGACGGAAAACTTGCTCGAGTATATCGAAAAGAGAAAGCAGGATAAAATTCAAAAAACGGTTGCGGAAGAACTCGGAAAATTCTTTTTGCCGAATACGGTGTACGGCGGCTATGACGACAAGGGGCCCTGTCTTGCTTTTCATGCAAACGATTATGCTCAATTTCCCGGCATCGGTTTAATTTTGAAAATGTTGGCGGACGTGGCGAACGAGGAGAATTCTCCCATGAGAAGTGTCGGATGGACGGTGTATCCCTATCTTCCAAAGGGAATGGCACCTCTCTCTTCGAAAACGGACTATGCAAAAAAATCTCCTCGAATTTTTATAAGCTCGGACGAGGAAACTGGGGTGACGGATATACGTTTTTACGAGCCTCGCATCAATAGGGCAAAGGAAAAAGAAATGCTTGCTCTTTCGGAAGATGCGTATCGATATCTTTGCTTTTGCGTGGGTGAGGACGTGTTGCTGAACACGTGCGGTTCGTATAGGCTTGTCGGAGAGATCCCAGAAGATATGCAAGAGACGATGCCCGAAAAATTGGAAGAGATTCTTGTGGCGAACAGAAGAGCAGCGGGAATGGAGATCGAATTTCCCGTATCTATGTTTATGGGAAAATATGACGAAGAACCCGAAATGTTGCCGTTTAAGCAAGATCTTCAATTTGCCGTGACGAGATGTCCCGAATTTTCTCCGGAGAAGAAGAATGAAGAATTGGAAGGCGGAAATACGATATTTGAGGATTTCGACATCGTGTACGCATACCTGTATATGCCGAAGGGGAAGTCCGAAGCGGACTTTGAAGAGCGTATGCAAGCCTTCCATTGGTATTTGGAACATATTTACGAATATCCGGAACCTATCGGGGACGGAGAAAAGGCAAATTATATGAAGCATGGCGGCAGAGTGCTGACGGCGGAAGGGCTGTGCGAAGATATTATGGTGTTCGACGAAAAGGGATTTTTCCGCTGGATGCGTCATTTGACGCCCGTGTTGAAGGGATTGGACGTTAAAATCGTGACAGTTAAAAAAAACGGCACCGTGATTTACGAACCCGGGTATAGAATCGTGGCGGAAGGATCCGGGTGGCTCAATTAAAGTAAGTATAACGCATACCCCGTGTATGCGTTGAACAATTCGAATAGGTGCTTCAAAGACGGTTGCAGATAGATAAATTCGGAGAGAAGCTCGTTCGAGAATTGCGATAAAATTTAAGAATAAAAGAAGGAAAAAACATGATT
>CAZRAS010000164.1:0-2628 GCA_964598045.1 uncultured Clostridia bacterium
AAGTATTCCTTGCCGATCCCGTCGACAGCTATTATCAGTCGAGAAGAGAGGCGTCTACGATTGTGACGCTCGCTTGTTCGAAACCGACCGAAAGCTGTTTCTGTAAGAGCTTCGGAATCGACGCAACCGCACCTCGAGGGGACGTAACCACTTGGTTGGACGACGAATATCTCTACTGGCAGGCAAACACCGAAAAGGGTGAGGCGTTGTCCGCGCTCGTGGCAGATTTATTGGAAGAAGGCGGCGAAGACGCAGTGGCGGCGCAGCAGGAAAAGACAAAGGCAATTATCGAAAAATTGCCTTATTCGGCGCTCGATCTTTCCAGATTTAAGCCTGAAAATCTCAACGAATTGTTCAACGATCCCGCTTGGGAAGAAATGAGCGAAGCTTGTCTCGGTTGCGGCACTTGTACTTTCGTTTGCCCGACCTGTCAATGCTTTGATATTCGTGATTTCAAAACGAACGAAGGGGTTCTCCGCTATCGTTGTTGGGACTCCTGTATGTATTCCGATTTCACGTTGATGGCGCACGGCAACAGCCGTACGACGCAGATGCAGCGTTTCCGTCAAAGATTTATGCATAAGCTCGTCTACTATCCTTCTCAAAACGACGGATTGTATGCGTGCGTCGGCTGCGGACGTTGTGTCAATAAATGCCCTCAGCATTTGAATATCGTAAAAGTAATCAAGACTTTGGGAGGTAAGAAAAATGACTAATGAAACCCTCATTCCGAAAGTTGGCGTAATCACGGATATCCGTAAAGATACGCCGGACGTAAAAACCTTCCGTGTTGTCGGGTTGGACGGCAAAAAGTTGTTCCGGCATATGCCCGGTCAGTGCGCGATGGTCTCCGTTCCCGGTGTCGGGGAATGTATGTTCTCCATCACGTCTTCCCCTACAAACGAAGAATACATGGAATTTTCCATTAAAAAGTGCGGTTGCGTAACCGAAGTGCTTCACGCCCTCGAAGTGGGTGCACAGGTGACCGTTCGTGGCCCTTACGGCAAAAATTTCCCTGTGGAAGGAGATTTCAAGGGAAAAGATTTGCTTTTCATCGCCGGCGGTATCGGGTTGGCACCCTTGAGAAGCGTGATCAACTATGTACGTCATTATCGTGAGAATTACGGGAAAGTCGTCATCGTTTACGGTGCAAGAAGCAAAGACGATCTTGTTGATATCGAAGAGATTCAAACGGAATGGATGAACGAACCGAATACGGAAGTTTATCTTACGATCGACCGCCCTCAAGAAGGTTGGGACGGACACGTCGGTTTCGTACCTGCTTACGTGAAAGAACTCGGGTTGGATCCCAATATGACGGCTGTTCTTTGCGGTCCTCCCATCATGATTAAGTTCACGCTTGCCGGATTGTTGGAACTTGGTTTCGATAAATCCCGCGTGTACACTACGCTTGAGCTTCGCATGAAGTGCGGTGTCGGTAAATGCGGTAGATGCAACGTAGGGGATAAGTTCGTTTGCAAAGACGGTCCCGTGTTTAGAATGACCGAGCTTGACGAGCTTCCCGACGAGTATTAAGGAGAGATAATTATGGAAAAAATGGTAAACGTGTATCTTTTCGGCAAACGTTATCAAGTGCCGGAAAGTTTGACGATTATGAAAGCGATGGAATACGCAGGATATCAGCTTGTGCGCGGATGCGGTTGCCGAAACGGCTTCTGCGGTGCGTGTGCAACGATCTATCGTATTCACGGTGAGCAAGAATTAAAAACCTGTCTTGCTTGTCAGCAGCAGATACAGGAAGGAATGTACGTGGCAACTCTTCCTTTCTTCCCTTTGGTGAAGAAAGTGTACGATATCAACGTGGTCAAGCCTACTCAGCAGATCATGATGCAATTGTATCCTGAAATTTATTCGTGCATCGGCTGCAATGCTTGCACCAAGAGCTGTACTCAGGAACTCAACGTCATGCAGTATATCGCATATGCACAGCGCGGCGAATACGAAAAGTGTGCGGAAGAGAGCTTTGACTGCGTAATGTGCGGTGTATGTTCTTCCCGTTGCCCTGCCGGTATTTCCCATCCTCAGGTAGCAGTGCTTGCTCGTAGACTTACCGGGAAATATCTTGCGCCGAAATCCGAACATCTTATCAATCGTGTTTCGGAAATTGACGCGGGGGATTGTAAAGCTGCGCTCGAAGCGATTATGAATACGCCGATCGAAGAGCAGAAAAACCTTTACAACCACAGAGAAATCGAGAAATAAGGAGAACGGCGAAGATGTACAATTATTCTGAAGAACAACTTGAATCGATGAAAAAAGTGGAAGCGAGCCGTGAATATCGTCTCAATAATCTTCACGTTCGTATGACGGCGGAAGAAAAAGACGAGGTTTTGGCAAAATTCCACCCCGACTACATCACTTCCGCATATGAAGAATTGAAAGTCGGTAAAAATAAGGGGGGGAAGGTTCTCCACGAGCTTGCCGCTCTTTTGCAAGGTCATTCCCGTATTGCCGATAAAAAAATCGATTTGACTAAAATCGATTACGACGTGGACGTGCTTGTCATCGGCGGTGGCGGCGCAGGGTCTTCGGCGGCGATCGAAGCACATGAACGCGGCGCAAAAGTTATGATCGCGACCAAACTTCGTTTGGGCGATGCAAATACGG
>CAZRAS010000165.1:0-2626 GCA_964598045.1 uncultured Clostridia bacterium
CTCCTGACACACGGCTTAGAAGGCCGTTGCTCTATCCAACTGAGCTACAGGCGCAAATCTTGGAGCGGGTGATGGGAATCGGACCCACGCGGCCAGCTTGGAAGGCTGGAATTCTACCATTGAACTACACCCGCATTCACCGAACATCGGCGCCACATCAACAATGCCTGTATATAATAGCACTATTTCAAAAAATTGTCAAATAATTTTTCGGGGTTTTTAGAAAATTTTTGTAATTTTTTTTATCTTTTTTTATTTTTTATCAAAACGTTCAAAAAATGAAAAATTGGTTCCTTGTAAAAATTAAAAAAAGATATTGTTCGTTTTGTTGCGCCGTAGAAATGAAATGTGTTATAATAAATATAGGTCACGCATGCGCATAAGTACATGGATGTTATGCGTGCATCTGCACAAAAGGAAGTCGTATGATTCAAAATGCATTTTTATCGTACGATTAAAAATCCAAATCCCGTGCGAAACAAAAGTATGAACAGATACACGTTCAAAACGCCGAAGACAGGTGTGAGGATCATCAGCCATAGATCGGTCTGACGATATTTGAAAAGAAACATACAAACGTAAATGGTGATTGCACCGCCGAGGGCGCCTGTAAGCAAGAGCTTCCCGATCGGGCGTTCGGTTGCTTTTTGATTTTTTATGGGAGAGGGGATAGAGTTGTCGTTTGGCGTTGCCTCTTGTCGCGTATTATCGGCATGTTGTTCTTGGTCGTGCAGAGTTTTGACGAGAAAGAAGGCGTAGAAATTGACGGACAGGATATAGGCGCTCAACAATATATATAAAATAAGCATACGGACAGTATGCGTAAAGAATAAAAAATTAAACGAAGAGGTGGCATAATGAAGAAAAGAGCATTGGTCAGCGTATCCGACAAAGCGGGTATCATAGAATGTTGTCAGCGTCTCATCGCTTGCGGCTACGAGATTATCTCCACGGGCGGCACAGCGAAAGTCTTGCAAGAAGCAGGGCTTCCCGTCATCGGCATTAGCGAACTTACGGGTTTTCCCGAATGTTTGGACGGCAGAGTGAAAACGTTGCATCCCGTTGTGCATGCAGGGCTTCTTGCAATGCGTTCCAACCCCGAGCATATGGCACAGTTAGAGTCTCTCCATATCAACACGATCGATATCGTGGTGGTTAATCTCTATCCTTTCAAAGCCACCGTTTCTAAACCGGGTGTATCTTTTGAAGAAGCGGTTGAAAATATCGATATCGGAGGACCTACCATGCTCAGAGCGGCAGCGAAGAATTATCAGGACGTTGCCGTCATTGTGGATCCCAAGGACTATGAAAAGGTGCTTGGCGAATTGGAGTCGGGAGAAATTTCCTTGGATACCAAGAAATATTTGCAGTATAAAGTTTTCGCACACACAGCTGTGTATGACAGTATGATTTCCAACTACCTTGCGGAGAAGCTGGATATTCGTTTCCCCGACAGCATCACGTTTGCCTATGAAAAGACGCAGGATATGCGTTACGGCGAGAATCCGCATCAGGGTGCGTCCTATTACAGCGAAGAATTTCTTCGCGCAGGCTCTCTTTCGAAGGCGAAACAGCTTTGGGGAAAGGAACTTTCCTATAACAACATCAATGACGCAAACGGTGCGTTGGAACTCGTTAAAGAGTTCGGGGACCAACCTTGCGTCGTGGCTTGCAAGCATGCAAATCCTTGCGGCGTAGGCGTGGGAGAAACCATTCATGAAGCGTACGTAAAAGCGTATGAATCCGATCCCGTTTCTGTTTTCGGCGGCATTTTGGCGATTAATGGCGAAGTGGACGAAGCAACGGCAACGGAAATCAATAAGATTTTCATCGAAATCGTGATTGCGGAAAGTTATACGGACGGCGCGCTGGAAATTTTGAAACAGAAAAAGAATATTCGTTTGCTTGAATTGCCCGATATCAAAGCGAACAGAGAAAAGAGTGCATACGATATGAAAAAGGTGTACGGCGGGTTGTTGGTGCAAGAGTACGACAACAGTCTCTACCGCTCGGAAGACGTAAAAGTCGTAACCAAGCGTGTTCCCACGGAAGAAGAGATGCAGGCGTTGTTGTTTAATTGGAAGGTGGTGAAGCATACCAAATCGAACGCCATCGTCGTGGGTAAAGGGGATAGGACGACGGGAATCGGCATGGGGCAGACCAATCGTATTTGGGCAGCACAGCAGGCGATTGAACATGCAGGAGCATCAATCAAGGGCTCGGTTATGGCGAGTGACGCCTTCTTTCCTTTCCCCGATTGCGTAGAGGAATGCGTGAAGGCGGGCATTACGGCAATTATTCAGCCGGGCGGAAGTATTCGCGATCAGCTTTCCATCGACGCGTGCGACGAGGCGAACATTGCGATGATTTTTGTCGGAGAAAGACATTTTAAGCATTAAAAAAAGTTTTGCAAAACAATTCTTTATAGGTTGAAAATTGAATGATTTTGCTTGGGCGGTGCTCTGTATTCAACAGAGCACCGCCTTTTTGTATTCCGAAATATCACTCTGTGATATTTCGCAAAAAAACCACGCGATAGTCGCGTGGTTCAGTGAAGGTTTACCGATGAGACTTGAAAAAATAACTCCGATTGTGTATAATGAATAAGACCTGCCAGTCAAAGAAC
>CAZRAS010000166.1:0-2584 GCA_964598045.1 uncultured Clostridia bacterium
CGGTTGATCGTTGAATTTAGTACCCTGCGGTTCGGGATATTCCTCCTTCACCTCAACCATGGGTGATTCGTTTTCTTCTCGTTTCGCTTCCTCGACGTTATTTGTCGTCTCCGCTTTCAGCTCGTTTTCGGCAAGCTCTTCAAACGGTTCCGTACGATTTGTTTCTTCGTTTTCCTCTTCTTCGTAGTCTTCTCCGTCAAAAGCACAGTACCCTCCGAGCGGAATCAATCGAACGGCGAACAGCTCTCCCGTTTTTTTACTTCTTTTTTTGAAAATGGCAGGTCCGAACCCGATGGAAAATTCCATAATCTTAAAGCCGAGCGTTTTCCCTGCCACGTAATGTCCGAATTCGTGTATCATAATCATCACGAGGAAGAGAACGATAGCAAGCACGCCGCCGCCGATGCTCTTCAACACGTCTGCAAAAGCCAACAAATTTTGTAACATTTTACTCTCTCCTTCACATAGGACGCTCGACGCTCCCGTTTGTCTTACGCCACGTCCTTCTTATACCCTTCTTTCCTTTTGCGCGATCCATTCGCTCGCAAGCCCCCTCGCGCGTTCGTCCGTTTGTAAAAGCACCGCATACGAATCCGCGTGCAGTCGTTCCGTTTTTTCCAAGGCGTATTCCATTACGCACGCAATATCCGTAAAAGAAATTTCTCCGTCTAAAAAAGCTTTCACGGCGATCTCGCCCGCACCGTTGAGCGCACAGGGATAGTTATCCCCCGTCTCCGCACTCGCCAACGCCAAATCATAACAGGGAAATGCTTTGCGTTCAAGCGGCAAAAATCGTAAACTCCCAAGTATCTCGAAATCGAGAGGCTTTACGCCGCAATCTAACCGTTCGGGATAGGTAAGTGCGAGTTGAATGGGCAACTCCATCGTCGGATAACTCATTTGCGCCATGACGCACCCGTCTGCGAATTCCACCATCGAATGCACGATGCTTTCGGGCTGCACTACCGTATGAATCTTGTCAAGCGACGTATCGTACAGCCATTTTGCCTCGATCACCTCAAATCCCTTGTTAAGCAGCGTTGCGCTGTCGATCGTAATTTTCGCACCCATCTTCCAAGTAGGATGACGGAGTGCCGATTGAGGTGTGACGTTTTTCAATTCCTCTTGCGTGCGTCCGTAGAAAGGTCCTCCGCTTGCCGTCAAAATAAGCCGTCTAAAAGGTGTATCCTTGCGAAAATTGAGGGCTTGCCATAAAGCGGAATGTTCGCTGTCCACAGGAAGTAAACGAATACCTGCCCCCTCTATTTTCTTTTTCACCAGTGCGCCGCCGCAAACGAGCGTCTCCTTGTTGGCAAGTGCCAAATCTTTGCCCCGTTCGATGGTTTCCAAGCTGTATCGAAGCCCTGCAAATCCGCTTGCCGCCACAAAAACGACGTCGCCGTAGGAGATCGCCTCCATTGCAGCCTCTTCACCGTAGCCAAAACGCACGCACTCGGGCATAAAGCCTTCAAGTTCCTTTCCGATTTTTTCCGCTCGCAATGCGGCATAGGCAGGCAAAAACTCCTTCACGAGCGCAAGAAATTCTTCGCCCGAAGTATTTGCCACCATGCTTTCGATCTTAAATTTATCGGGGTGACGGCGCACGACCGCGCAAACTTGTCTGCCGATCGAACCCGTAGCCCCGATTAACGCTATTTTTTTCATAAGCGAGTTTCCTTTTTTAAAGCCGAGTCCTATTCGGCTTTGCAAACGATACAAAACGCATCAAACAAAAATCAATGAAATCAACGAATAGATTCCGTACACCGCAACCGTCGCATAGAGAGTGCTGTCCAAGCGATCGAGAATTCCTCCGTGCCCGGGCATGATGTCCCCCATGTCCTTCACGTGCAATTTGCGTTTGATACAGCTTTCCACCAAATCTCCGAGCATCGTCGCAATCGAAGTAACGAAGCCGATAAGCAGATAAATAGTCAGCCACAATCCCATTTGCTCGAAGGAACCAAGCCACCAATTGTACAAGAAATAGATAACCAACGCAGCGATGATGCCGCCGATCAAGCCACCTACACAGCCGATAATGGTCTTGTTGGGGCTAAGCACGGGCGCAAGCTTTTGAGGGAAGAACTTCTTCAAGAATTTCCCGAAAAGATACGCAAACGAATCTACGGCAGGTACAAGCAAGAATACGAATAAAATCAACAATCTGGAATCAAACGCCATATGTTGCAAATATTCTGCAGGAGCGCCTGCGTGGTTTGCAATGACGAGCAAGGACAAAAATCCCGTAGGATACAGTGCAGACAGCAAGGAAAGCCCGATACTCTCCAACGACGTTTCGTCATGCTGAAACACAAGCAAACCCAACAACACGATGATGAGTGCCATCACGCATACGCCGAGTGCCGTCACCCCCCAATTAAGCATATATTTCATAAAGGCGGTGACGGGGATACAAACGCCTACGAAAGAATACACGATCACTCGTTCCGTCTTGGTCGTTTTATCCTTCAAAGCGCGCAAGATTTCATATGTACCGATGAACGCAAATACGTACAAGAGGGCATCCACGAAAAAATCACCGACTCCGCCCGGTAGAAAAATCTTCAAACAATATGCCGCC
>CAZRAS010000167.1:0-2564 GCA_964598045.1 uncultured Clostridia bacterium
TCAACAACGCAGGGATATCCCTGATCAAACAGATTCAGGACGTGAGCTATGAAGAATTTCAGCGCCTGATGGCGGTAAACGTGGGCGGAGCTTTTCTTTGTGCTCGTGAAGCTTCTAAGGGGATGATCGATCGACAAGAGGGGTTGATCGTGAACGTTTCTTCCGTTTGGGGGGAAGTCGGCGGTAGCTGCGAAAGCGTGTATTCGGCTTCCAAGGCGGCATTGATCGGGTTTACCAAAGCGCTTGCGAAAGAGCTTGGCTGGTCGGGAATTCGTGTGAATTGCATTTCTCCCGGGATTATAGACACGCCCATGAACGCCCGTTTCAGCGACGAGGAAAAGAACGCTATGCAAGACGAAATCCCCGTGGGCAGAATGGGCACGGGGGAGGACGTTGCGAAAGCTGTCGTTTTTTTGGAGGAAAACGAGTACGTGACGGGGGTCGATTTGCCTGTGAACGGTGGATTCTCCATCGTTTGATCAATGTTTTTGCAGGTAGCTATCTAAAATTTTTTGAATGAAATCATCCGCAATTCCTTCCGTGGGAGATTGCGGTTTTTCTTTTTTCGCCGCATCCATGGGTGGGGGATTTCCCTTGGGAGGAGGTTCCGATTTTTGTCGAGTTGATTTGAAAGAACTGAAAGTATCGGAGAATTTGGATAAATCTTTCAAAAAGGAGAGCATTTGTTCGGAGTCTTTCAGTTGCGACATCAGCGGTTTGATACTCTCCGAAAAGTCGGGATTTTGCGAAAGATAATATAAAAGAACGAGCATGAATATTTCCATGGTATAGTATATGCAAGATCGTCACCCCCCGTTGCTTAATCGCATAAAATATAGTAGTTCAGAATAAGGAGTGCAATATGAAAAGTTTCAAAGACTACGTAAAAGGGAGAGAACGTGAAAATAAGTGCGAAAACGCAACGGAAAAGGAAAGGGCGAATGCCGAGGAGTTAACGAGAAAAATTGCGGAAGCCTACGACGGGAAAAGCAATATGGAAATGTTGAAAAATATATTGGCAGAGGCGGAAAAAAGCAAAAGGTCGGGGACGTTGTCGAATGAGGAGATCGAACGCTTTTATCAAAACTTTTCGCCGATGTTGGACGATAAACAAAAACGGCAGCTCCGCATAATTGCGGATAAACTTAAAGAGATTTGACGGACGGGGGCTGTTATCGCCCCTGCTTGAAATCTGCATAGAAAGAAAAAGCGTATGCGTTTAACGGATTGCGCGCAGCGCGTTGACTAACCTATCGATTTCTTGTATATGGTTAAAGTGCGAGAAGGACACTCGTACAAGTCCTCGGTCTAAAGTGCCCAACCCTTCGTGCATGAGCGGTGCGCAATGCAATCCTCCGCGTACGGCAATATCGTATCGAGAGGAGAGTAGCTCGGCGATACGTTCGCTTTGAAAACGTTCGTGGGAGAACGCCACGATGCCGCAAGTATTTGGCTTGGAGTAGGCGCGATACCCTTCGAGCATACTCAATTTTTGCAGGAAATAATCGGTGAAATCGAGCAATGTGTTTTCGATTTCTTTTTGGTGCAGGATAAGATAGCGCGTGCCTTCCAAGAGAGAAAGAATTGCCGGATAGGAAAGCGTGCCTGCTTCCAGTTCGTCGGGGTAAAAATCGGGCATATCGAGGGAAATGCTCATCGAACCCGTTCCGCCGAATAGCAAGGGCGTCGGGTCTACGCGGTCGGAAAATAAAAGTGCGCCGCTTCCTTGTATACCAAACATGCCTTTATGCCCTGCCAACGTAAGTAAATCAATACCTGCCCCCTTCATTTGAATGGGGAAATGCCCTGCGCCTTGCGCACCGTCGGCAAGGAGAAGGGTGGATTTCGGAATGAGCTTTCTTACCTTTTTAAGATTGGGAATTTCTCCCGTTACGTTGGATGCTGTGGTGACGGCGACGAGTTTGGTATCGTGCTGAACGAGGGTGGACAGCTCTTCGTAGTCAGGTTTGCCGTCTGGCGTCAAACCGAAGACGTCGTAGGTGATGATTCCTGCTTTTTTTAGTTTTTCCAAGGGGCGAAGAACGGAGTTGTGCTCCATGCAGGAAGCGACGACGTGGTCGCCTTTTTTGAGTACGCCGAATAGGGCGACGTTCAATGCTTCCGTGCAATTTTTAGTGAAAATTACGCGGTCGTAGCCGTACCCGTCGAAAAAGCCGTCGAGGGTGTGGCGACAATTTTCCACAAGACTCGCACACGCCAAAGAGAGTTTGTGCCCGCTTCGCCCCGGATTTGCGCAGACTTTGACGGCGGAAGTTACGGCAGTGAGGACGGAATCGGGTTTTCTGCCGCCTGTTGCGGCATTGTCAAAATAAATCATAGAAGAACCTCTTTATAATGATTTGTCATAAAATATAGTATTCCCTCAAGAAGGTGCTTATTCTCTTATGGTATGAAAAAAGGAGGCATATGCGATATGACAATATTGGCAGTATTCCGTTCTCGCGCGCACAGCCTCGACTACGTAGAGAGACTGAAAAGATACGGGATTGACGGGGTTACCGTGGCCACGCCCAAAGAGGCGCACGTCGGGTGCGGACTTTGCG
>CAZRAS010000168.1:0-2563 GCA_964598045.1 uncultured Clostridia bacterium
AGAAGATAAGCTGCTACGGCAATTGCCGCGAAGAGGATCAATCCGAATACATAGTGCCGGTTGACGTATATTCTCTCTTTTTTGTAAATGTTTTGGATATCCCTCTCTTGCAGGGCAAAGGTGACGGTTGTAGGGTGATGCGTATAAGAATGATCTGTTTTCATAATTTTTTCCTCCTGCCTCTATTATATACCGCTTTTTCATGAATGTCAAGGGCTAAAACAAAAAAACTCTTTTTATTCGTGTGGAGGAAGAAGGTATGAGGTTCTATTTCTTATAAGTACGGCGTATAGTAGAAGAGGATACGTCAAGTTTGATTTATCGTTGGGAGTGTTAGGGAAACACTATTTTATAGCATAATAAAATAGAGGAGGACGTGCTTGAAAAGAATGATGAAAAGGATAATCTTTGTCGGGGTGGCAATTCTATGCGCTTTGGTTATCTTGCCTTCGTTTACGGGGTGCGATAACGGAGTGGAGACGTATACCGGGTATGAGATCACGGCGGAGTATGTGCCCGAAACCAGGACGGTTGCGGGTGCAATGAAATTGACCTTCGAGAACCCGACCGACGAAGAACTCACCGAGTTGAGTTTTCAGCTCTACCCCAACGCCTATCGCAAAGACGCACTCTATAAGCCTCTTTCCGTCGCTTATGAAAGCGATGCGTATTACAAAGATATGAGTTATGGCGAGATGAGTATTTACAGCGTGCACGGTTCTAAAAACTGGGAAATTGTGGGCGAAGACGAGAATATTTTAAACGTATACTTGGAGAAATCTCTCTTTCCCGGGGAGAAAGTCGTGCTGGATATCGGTTTTCGGACGCAGTTGGCGGAGGTCGCACATCGTACGGGAGTGACGAAACACACCGTCAATTTGGGGAATTTTTATCCTATTCTGTGCGGAATTAAGAATGGCGGTTTCGTGGAGACTGTCTACTATTCGGACGGCGATCCCTTTTATTCGGAGTGCGCCGATTATAAAGTAACCTTCACCATTCCTAAAGGATATGCGGTGGCTTCTACGGGGGATCTTGTCGAGGAAAGGACGCTTGAAAGTAAAAAGGAATATACCATGTCTGCGTCGAAAGTGCGAGATTTTGCTATGGTGCTCTCGGAAGATTTTCGTGTGGAGCGTTTACAAACGGGAAATACAACGCTCGCTTACTATTATTACGCCGATCAAACGCCTAAAAAGACGTTGTCTGTCATTGCGGAGTGTTTTCATTTCTACGAGGAAACTTTCGGCTCTTATCCATATTCTCAATATGCAGTAGCGGAAACGGGGTTTTGTTTGGGAGGAATGGAGTACCCGGGCCTAACTTTTCTGTCCGATGAGCTTGCGGATGAGGAAAAAATTCGTGCGATCGCACATGAAACGGCGCATCAATGGTGGTATGCCGTGGTAGGGAGCGATCAAATAGAAAATGCGTGGCAAGACGAGGGACTGGCAGAATATTCCGCGTTGGTATTTTTTGAGAAGTACGAAAAATATGAGGTATCGCGCGAGGGACTGATTAAAGCCGCGATGGAGGAGTATCGTTCTTATTACGATGTTTACGGGAGTGTGTTGGGAAGGACGGATACACGCATGACGAGACATTTGAAAGAATATTTAAGCGATTATGAGTATAAATGTTTGAGTTACGACAAGGCGGTAATTATGTTTGACACGCTGCGTAAGAGTGTCGGGGACGAAAAGTTTTTCGGGGCGCTTCGCCGTTACTATAAGCTGTGCGCTTATAAACAGGCAACGGTAGGTGATTTAATCGGTAGTTTTGAAAAATCGGGGTTGGACGTAAACGGATTTTTCGATAGTTTTTTGAGCGGAAAGGCAATTTTGTAAGGAGTGGACTGCAAAATAGCGAATTGCTGTATCGGTGATCGGGTGCGAGGTATTTTATTTTTTGAGGGAAAGTCTCGTCGGAAATGCTTGCGCTCGACGGTTAGGTGTGGTATACTATAAAACAAGAAAGCGAACTCGATTTTCTGTTGTAAAGAAAGGAGAATCGCAAAATATACGGAAGGAGAAAGAGAAATGCCATTTTTACAATACAAATGCAAAAATTGCGGAAAGCGTTTTGATGAGTTGGTAAAAACGTACACGGATAAAGTCGTTTGCCCTGATTGCGGTGGCGAAACGGAACGGGATTATGCGGGGACGATGTTCTCGGCGACGGGACAATCGAGTAAAAAATGTTCTGGAAATTGTAAAACTTGCGGCGGTTGCCATTGATTTTCTCTCGATAAGAATTGAAAATGAAAGGGCGAAAACGAGATTTTGTCAATGATTCGCTCTCGCGCGACAATATATATAATATAACCTTCGTATCGTTTTTTTGCGAAGATAGGATGTAAATTTCCTCAAAAATAAAAAAAGTCAAAAAAATTAAAAAAAATTCAAAAAATTTAGAAAAAACGCTTGACTTTCTTCGTCTTTAATGGTATTATATCTAAGCTGTTGATTGCGAGAGCAATTTTGATGCGGCTCAACTTTTGTTGAGTGAAAAGAAGATTAACAACTGCATAGCAAATAGTATGTTTATTATGGAAGAATAATAG
>CAZRAS010000169.1:0-2527 GCA_964598045.1 uncultured Clostridia bacterium
GAAGAGATCGTTCATATCCTTGTCGCCGACGAAATAGACGTTGCCGCCTCTGCCGCCGTCGCCGCCGTCAGGTCCGCAGGCAGGTTTGCCCTTAAACGCCTTAAAGGAGTTCATGCCGTCGCCGCCGTCACCGGCTTTGACAAGTATTCGTACTTTATCGGTAAATTCACCCGTTGCCATAATTCTTTTCCTTATTAATTGTATTTCTTTAATTAGTATACTAGATGGGAATAAAACGAGTTCGGATTATTCCTATTTAGTATAGCAAATTCTGCAAAAAAAATCAATAAATTATGCATGGATAGACGAAGAATTTATCGAGGGAAGAGAACGGAAGAATCTCCGTTTCCTATTTTTCCGTCCTTTGGAATTTTTCACCCGTTGACAAGCATATAGTATGCCATGAACACTCTCTTTACCATACTCTTTTTAGCCTGTACTTTTTTACTCCTATGCACTTCGCCCGACACATTCCTTGCCGCCCTTTTGGACGGAGCAGGAAAGGGTGCAACCGTCTGCATATCCCTTGTCGCCACGTACAGCGTGTGGCTGGGGCTCATGCGCGTATGGGAGGACAGCGGGCTTGCGCGGGGCATTTCCAAATTGTTAACCCCCCTTTCCAAACGCCTGTTCAAAACGGAAAACGAAGAGGCATTACAGGCAATCTCGATGAATCTCTCCGTAAACTTGCTCGGCATTTCAGGCGCAGCAACCCCCTACGGCATCAAAGCTGCCAACTTGCTCGACAAAACGGAAAACGCAGAATATTCCTCCGCCATGCTCTTCGTGCTCAACGCCACGTCCATTCAGCTAATTCCGGCTTCCATCCTCAGCGTGCGCGTTGCGTTTCACAGTGCCAATCCCACCGACGTCGTCATCCCCACCCTTTTGGCAACCCTTCTTTCCACCGTGCTCGGCATATGTTTGACCAGAACCTTCATCAAGCCCGTCAAGTCCCCTGCCCCTTCCCGTTCTTTTCCGCCTGTTTTACAAAAAGTGCAAGGGGCAAGCACGAAATGACCGTTATTTTAGCACTGATCATTCCCCTGATTTTTCTTTTCTCCCTTCTATTCGCCCTCTTCCGCAAAGTAAAAATTTACAACAGTTTCACCGAGGGCATGAAGGGCGCAATTCCTCTTATTCTGTCCGTCTTTCCGTACGTAACCGCCGTAACCATGTTGTGCAAGCTGTTGGAAGTGAGCGGACTGGAAACTTGGCTGACAGATCAAATCGCTCCGCTGTTCAAGTTCACGGGCATCCCCACGGAGATCGCTTCCCTCGTTCTCATGAAGCCGCTTTCGGGCAGCGGCTCGATCGCAGTCCTCACTCAAATTTTGGAACGCTACGGCGTAGATAGCTACGCCGCTCGTTGCGCATGCGTAGCATACGGCACTTCGGATACCATCTTTTACATCGGCGCCGTATATTTTGCCGGGCTGCACAGAAAGAAAATGTCCACGGCTTTTGCGATCTCCGTCTTTTCTTACTTAGCCGCCGTAATCTTTTCTTGCTTTTTATGTCGAATTATGTAACGACGCCTCCTATAATCCCCCATAAAATGCAAGATTTTCCGTACGTTTTGGCGTTTTTATTAAAAATAACATCGAAAAATATGTGAAAATGAGAAAAAATATCATAAAATGCTTGAAAATATTTTTTCCAACATCTTAAAAATTTTTTTGCATTTTTTCTTTACTTTTTTTTTCGTACATGATAAAATATACTCGTAAATCAGTTGAGGACACGAATCCGAACTGAAATACAAATATTTTTGCTCATCATTTTCCCCCTTATCATATAGGTAATCCCCTCGGAATTCTCATAGTTCCGAGGGGATTATCTTTTCTTTATTTTCCATACTATAAAGACACGCCACTCTCGATAGCAACTCAAGTTGTTTCATCCTCTTATTGCATACATTTATAATTTTTCACCCCTGTCGAACAAATTCGGCAGGGGTGTATGCTTCTTTTCTCATATGTAACGCTTATTTACAAGCTTCTTTCCAACAAGCGTGGCACATCGCCACGTACGAATCGTTTCCGCCGATGAGAATTTGTCCGCCCTCGGTGACGATCTTTCCGTTCCCGTCGATACGCGCATTGACAATCGCTTTTTTACCGCACGCGCAAATGGTTTTGATTTCCGTGACGGAATCCGCCACCTCGAATAATCGTTTACTCCCCTCGAACATATGCGTGAGAAAGTCTGTACGCAACCCGTAACAAAGCACGGGCACGTCTTTCTCATCCACGATACGACGGAGTTGGTCAATTTGCGACGGGGTAAAAAACTGACATTCGTCGGCAATGATCACGTCGTACCCCTTCGTCTTTTCAAACTCCGCAAATATATCCTTATCGGGCGTCACCACATACGCCTGCGCCGACAAACCGATGCGCGAACGCACTAAATCCACGCCGTCACGATCGTCTATCGAAGGTTTAATCAACCACACGCGCATATTACGCTCTTCATAATTAAACTTGGTAATCAACGCATTCGCCGTCTTCGACGAGCCCATCGC
>CAZRAS010000170.1:0-2511 GCA_964598045.1 uncultured Clostridia bacterium
AAATTGATCGTAGAGTTTGAAGATGATCGCCACCGTCGAGCCGCTGATCCCCGGCACGATCACCGCAAGCCCGATTAAAAAGCCCAAAATCGCACTCCTTCCCCAGCTTTTTTTATCATATTCGGGAAGCTCGATTCCCCTGTTATCCTGTTCTGTATTCATCTTTCCGCCTTCCGCCGCGCGACGCTTATTTGCCGCGGACGCATTTTTATTCTCACTTCTATTATACGCAAAAGTAACGTATAGGTCAATCTTTTCACCACACCTTGTCACGTAAAATTTTCGTGAAAATTATCGTATTTTCGACAAAACACGCCCGTATTTTTCCTCTTTTTTCCGTTAAACTATAATACGAGAAGCGAAAAGCTTATTTGCAGAGTTTTTCATCTTCGAAGTATTTCCCCCTACGGAGGGTAAACACGACATCCGTTATAAAAATACCTTTTGAGGACAATGCTATGAATTACATCAAAAAAATGTGCATCCTTCGTCAAATTCGTCAGGGATTTTCCGGAGACGGGAAAACTCTGTCCGGACTTATCAAAATCGAACAATACGGAAAAAATCTTGCCGTTGAAGTATCCGTCATCAATTTTGCGCCCCTCGTTTCGGGGGAATATTATTGTCTTTTATCGGACGGAAAGGGCAAAACAGAAATGCTTACCCTTCGGGGAAAGAGTCTGTTCAATCTCCTGTCCGACCTCGACGTTTCCGAAGGTTTTTGCGGCATCATATGTTACGTAAAAAACGAAGTCGTGCCAATCGCCTACGGCATCAACGGAAATAAATCCTACGACTGGCGTTCCATACTCAACGCAACCCTACCCCCTGTATTTCCGAATATCAAAGAAGAATTCGGAGGTGAAATCGCAGGAACCGCTCCGTCTTCGCAAAACGACATGCCCAGGTACGAGCTTGCTCCCGCTCCCATTCCGGAGTCAACGCCTACACGCGTACCTGCCCCCGTTCAAGCCCCTCCAGAAAAAGCACCGAACGAGCCGGAGCGTATGCCGCACCCTTCAGCTCCGCCGACGCCTAAGGAAGAGACTGCCCCGCCTATTCCCCCCAATCAACCGCGTGCAAACGGACGATACGACGATGAAAAAATGGCGACGGAAAATTATTACGAGGAGAAGGAAGATGAACGCGTCGAGCTTTCAAAAACTCAAAAAAATGCACGTACTCAAAGCACAAATCAGAGCCAAAGAAAGAAAAAGCGGTCTGACGGCGAGGCGGATGAAGATGTTGAAAACGTACGCCACCCGTTTGAAACCGACCCCGACGGATACTACCTATCCGTAAAAGAGGAGGTGGATCGTCTATTCAAGACCTATCCGCAAGACAAAACTCTAAACGGCGCCTTTTCGTGCAGCGAGTGGGTACGCGTGCAAGGCACGGCAAAAGCCCCCGACTATCTTGTCGGCGTACTGAAAACAGACGGACGCGTGCGTTACATATGCTATGCCCTACGCGCGCACGATCAAAATAATCCCCCCGAAGAAATTAAAAACGTTTGTACCTTCGTACCCCTTTCCCCTTACGAAGAATCGGGATATTTCGTCATTTTTCAAAGCGCAGCAACGGGCGAATGCATTCCCCCCAACCGCGCGTAAAACATTTTATAGCATACAAAAACAGGTACCGAGCGAATCCGCTCGATACCTGTACTTTTTATATTTTAGAACCATTGTAACAAATCCACCAAAATGGCAAACCCGAACAGGAAAATAATGCCGATAAAATGAATGATCGTTTCCACTTTGCGATTCACGGGTTTTTTACGAATCCATTCGATCAGGCAAAAAATCACTTTACATCCGTCCAAGGCGGGCACGGGCAACAGATTGACCACCGCCAAATTCACCCCGATAAGCGCCGCAATATTCATAAAGGACAACGCACCGTTCGACGCAGCCTCTGCCGTCACCTTAATAGTGGTGATCGGTCCTCCCATCGAATCGAGCCCGATTTTGCCCGTCAATAACTCGCCGAGCGACCGCAAAACAATGCCTCCCATCTTAAACGAGTACATAAAAGAATGTCCGATCGTTTGGAAAAATCCCTCTCGCACGGTCACGGTCATCACACCGCCTCCTCGTGTCACTTTGATTTCCGATTGTCCGCTTTCGTCCGTCACGCTTTCCCGATAGGCAATTCCCGTTGCAAAGAAGAGAGCGGAAGTATCAGACATATTTTTCACCGTAGCGTCTTCCACAAGCTTAATCTCCACCATCTGTTCTTTCCCCTCGCGAAGGACGGTGAAAGGCACGAGATCCCCTTGTTTTTTGCCGTTGAGCGCATCCAACCAATCGTTGACGAGATACACCGTTTTACCGTCCACTTTCAGCACGACGTCTCCCGTTTGCAACCCTTCGTAGTAAGTATCCGTGGCACCTTGCGAAGCACTTGCTTCGGGGGCGACTTTTTCCACCTGATATACAGGTCTTCCCAAGGCAGCGAACATCGTCACGATGATGAGCAACGCCAACAAATAGTTCATCGTCGCGCCCG
>CAZRAS010000171.1:0-2501 GCA_964598045.1 uncultured Clostridia bacterium
GAAATGGGTATGGCAAACGTTTTGCGTGAAATGGGTATGGCAAACGTTTTGCGTGAAATGGGTATGGCAAACGTTTTGCGTGCAATGGGTCTATCAAGCATGCTGTAAAGACTTTATCAGGAAGAAGTTGCATTTCAATGCTTGGAAAGGTTGGATTTATCTGCTTCCTTGTATCGTGCTTTTGCTTATTTTCACCGTATATCCCATTTTCAACACCGTCATCATGGCGTTCACCAACAACTACGACAGTTTGGGCGCGATCGGCGGTGAATCGTTTGAATTCGGTATTGAAAACTTTATCACGATCATTTCTTCCGGGGATACCTTCCGTACGGCACTTTTGAACACCTTGTTGCTTTGCGTCGTTACCGTTCCCCTCTCTACGTTGCTTGCGCTCTTGATCGCGGTTGCACTCAACTCCATCAAGCCCTTGCAGAAATTTTTCCAAACGATTTTCTTTTTGCCCTACGTCACCAACTCGATTGCAATCGGTATGGTATTCGCAGCCCTCTTCGACGTTGTCGGCGACTTTAACAAGCCCTACCTCGTAGAATCGTGGGGGTTCATCAACACCTTGCTCGGCAAAATCGGAATCGAGCCCGTCAACTGGTTGGACGGCATCGGGGTATTCGGCGACTCAACCTATTGGCCCAAGTTCGCCGTACTCGTCATTTACATCGTATGGAACGCATTGCCCTTCAAAATTTTAATTTTGCTCGGCGGTTTGCAGAGCGTCAATAAACAATATTACGAAGCGGCAAAGATCGACAGTACCCCCAAGTGGCGCGTGTTTACGAAAATCACCGTTCCCCTTCTCTCTCCGATGATTGCCTATGTCGTCATCACAGGGTTTATCGGCGGATTTAAGGAATACACAAGCATCATCGGTATCTTCGGCGATTCCATGGCAGACGGACAACTTTACACCATGGTCGGATTCATTTACGACGCATTGCCCGACGCGTTCTATGGCGAAGCGAGTGCGGCGGCATTGATTTTGTTTGCCATCATCTTTGTGGTAACGATGATCAACTTGTACGTCAGCAACAAAAAAACACATTACTAAGGAGGCGGAACTATGGACGAATTGAAAAATGAAGTAACCATCGAAACGGCAAACGCCGAAGTATCCGCACCCGTCGAACCTCAATCGAATACGGGCGACGCTTTAACGCAAGGCGTCATGCACGAACGCGATATGAGAAAGGAAACGAAAAAACAAGACGTTTTGAAAATTTTCGGAAAAATCGGCGTCTACCTCTTTTTGACCGTAATGGCGTTTATCGTAATCTTCCCCTTCCTTTGGATGGTTGCGACCTCTTTGAAACACCATTCCGAATATTACGATTCCACCCTTGATTTGGTGCTCTTCCCCGGCGGAATTCGAGATTTCCACAACTATGCGGAAGTCTTCACGGAAACCTCCCTCGGCAGATATTTCATCAACACGTTGGTTGTCGGCGTCGTTTCGACCTTTTTATCCCTCATCATCACCGTGCTTTCGGCATTTGCGCTTTCTCGTTTGAAATTCAAAGGACAAAACGCATTCTTTACCGGCTTGCTGGCTACCATGATGATCCCGGGGGAACTCTTCACGATTACCAACTATAAAACGGTTGCCGACCTTGGTTGGCTCATGCAATCGGGCGACGGCGGTTGGTTCAACGCGTTTTTAACCTTGACCCTTCCCTTCCTCGTCAGCGTATTCTACATTTATTTGCTCAAACAGAACTTTATGCAGATCCCCAACGAGCTGTATTTGGCTGCGAAAGTGGACGGTACGACCGACCTTAAATACCTTTGGAAAGTCATGATTCCCCTCGCACTTCCCACGCTGATTTCGATCACGATCTTGAAGATGATGGGTGCATGGAATACCTATATGTGGCCCAAACTGACTACGAAAAACGAAGATTTCTATCTGATCACGATCGGGCTTCGCGAGGCATTCTCGTCCGTGGATAACCAGCAACCGGATATCCCCTTGCAGATGGCAGCGGTCACACTCGTCTCCCTTCCCCTCTTCCTCGTCTTTATTTTCTTGAGAAAATATATCATGAAAGGGGTTTCGAGAAGCGGCATTAAAGGCTAAATTAAAGAAGAACAATTATTTATAGGAGAAATAGAACACATGAACAAAATCAAGAAACTTTTGATTTCTCTTACCGCAGTTGCGCTTGCTGCAACGAACGTATTCTCTCTTACGTCTTGCGGTGACAGCGGGAGCCACATCAACACCGGCGACGTAGAGGTTGTTGCTTACGACGGCAGCGAAGTAACCGTTACGTTCTACCACACCATGGGCGCAAATTTGAGAAGCATCCTCGATGAATGCATCAAAGACTTCAACAATTTGTATCCCAACATCAAGATCGAGCAAAAGAGCCAAGGTGACTATCCCAGCCTTCGCGACGCCATCTCGACCGAGCTTTCCGCTTCGAGAGCGCCTTCCTTGGCATACTGCTATCCCGACCACGTTGCTTTGTACAACAAATCGAAAG
>CAZRAS010000172.1:0-2466 GCA_964598045.1 uncultured Clostridia bacterium
GCCAGCGTTCATCCTGAGCCAGAATCAAACTCTTGAGTTTAATTGCTTAAAGTCGCTATCGATTTCTCAATAACAACGGCTCTAACTAATTTTTGTTATCTCTTTGCTGACTTGCTTTCAAGGTTACTTAAGTTGTCTTAAGTTACTTTTGAAAAATTAACGGAAATTACCTTTCATTTGCATTTTTGTCAAATAAAATCTCATTTCTTTCTTATTCCATTTTTAATCTTCTGCAACCGAACTTCAGTTCGGGCTTTCGCGTTACCTCCGCGACAGCTTGTATATGATATCACAAACTGCTTTCCTTTGTCAACTGTTTTTAACCACTTTTTTGAAAAAAATTTTATTTTTTTTCAAAAGTTTTTTTCGTTGACTTTCGCGGTTCACCTTTTCAGGTAGCTCACGTCGATAGCTTGTATATCATACCAGATATTTTTTTAATTGTCAACTATTTTTCGGCTTTTTTTAAAACTTTTTTTGTTTTTTGAAAAAAAAGTTTATTTTCGTCTTATTTTTCCGTTCTAACCAAAGAAATACGTGCTTTTTCGCCGTTTACATCCACTTCTTTGGTGATATCCGCGTTTGCCAATTCCCCTTCCGTGACAGAAACGGCAAGAACATCCTCTTTGAACGCCGCCATAGCAAGCGCTTCCTTCGCCTTTCCTTCCGCCATATAATAAATAGCGATACGATCGGTGATTTGGAAATTCGCTTCCTTTCTCATCGCCTGCACCTTGGAAACAAGTTCTCTCTCAATCCCCTCCATGACGAGTGCATCCGTCAACGTAGTATTGAGCGCTACGGTTACCCCGTTGTCACTAGCAGAAATGAAGCCAGTCTTGCTTTCGGTGAAGATCTGCAAATCTTCTTCCTTCAAAACGACGTCGGAATCTTGCGCAAGAACATATTCCCCACTCCCGCGAACGGTATCTACGATTTCTTTCGCAGCCTTTGCGTCGCAGCCCTCCAAGAAGCTCTTAATCATACCGAGTTTCTTGCCGTACTTAGGTCCGATGGTTTTAAGCTGGGGTTTCAATTTATAAGAAATGAATTCGGTTGCGTCCCCTGCCGATTTATACGATTTCACGTTGAGTTCGTCAAGAACGATTGCCTTCAACCCTTCATCGAGTTCGCCCGTTCGAGCCGTAATGACGTACATTTCCGACAAAGGCTGACGATTTTTCACGTTGCCCGTATTACGAGCCGCTCTTCCGAGATTGACAATATCGAGCACGGTATCCATACCCTTTTCAAGTTCTGCGTCTACCATCGCAGGATCGTATTCGGGAAAATCGCAAAGATGAACAGACTTGGGCGCATCCTTAAAGAACACAGGCACGAGATTGAGATACATCTGTTCCGCAATAAAAGGAGTGTAAGGTGCGGTGATCTTGGCAAAAGTTACGAGCACGTGCCAAAGAGTCGTATACGCCGCCGCCTTATCTTCCGTCATTTCACTTCCCCAATAGCGATCGCGCCCGCGACGAACGTACCAGTTGGAAAGAATATCCGAGAAATCTTGCAAAGCGCGCGCACTATCCGTAATGTTATACACTTCCAAATTCTTATCTACAAAATCTACAAGAGTATTCAGTTTGGAAAGAATCCACTTATCCATGAGGGAAAGTTTACACTTCTTCAAATCGTATTCCGCAGGATTATATTTATCCACGTCCGCATACAAACAGAAGAAGGCGTAAGTATTCCAAAGAGTACCCATATACTTTCTCTGTGCTTCACTAACCGCCTCGGGATAGAAGCGAGAAGGAATCCAAGGAGCAGACGAGGTGTAGAAATACCAACGAACAGCGTCAGCCCCCTGCTTATCGAGGACGGAAAACGGATCGACGACATTCCCTTTATGCTTCGACATCTTGATACCATTCTTATCGTTGACGTGACCTAAGACGATACAATTCTTAAACGGAGCTTTGTCAAAAAGAATGGTCGAAATTACAAGCAAGGTGTAGAACCAACCGCGCGTCTGATCGACCGCTTCGGAAATGAAGTTTGCCGGGAAAGTCTGATGGAACAGTTCCTTATTTTCAAACGGATAATGATACTGTGCGAAGGGCATGGAACCGGAGTCGAACCAACAGTCGATTACTTCGGGCGTACGGCTCATCTTGCCGCCGCACTTGCCGCACTTACAGGTGAGGTTATCCAAATAGGGACGATGCAATTCGATATCTTTGGGTGCGCCGCATTTTTCAACGAGTTCCGCACGAGAACCGATCACTTCGATCTCGCCGCAATCCTCACATACCCAAACGGGCAAAGGAGTCCCCCAGTATCTATCGCGAGACAACCCCCAATCGATAACGTTTTCGAGGAAGTTGCCCATACGTCCTTCCTTGATCGTATCGGGCATCCAGTTAACGGAACGATTTGCCGCAATCAATCTGTCTTTCACCGCCGTAACTTTGATAAACCAGCTCGATCTCGCATAATAGATGAGCGGCGTAT
>CAZRAS010000173.1:0-2451 GCA_964598045.1 uncultured Clostridia bacterium
CCAAAAGGTTCACCCCGATTGAAACATGAGATTTTGCCAATCTACGTATCTTGACAATATCCGCAGCCGTTCTGTATTGAGGATTATTGTGCAAAAACATGACGATGTCATATTCGATTTGCGTTAAACCGTACTTTTCGCATACACCTTTCGCCTCGTTTTCGTAAAGCGCAACCAACAGCTTTTGTTTTTCCCAAAATAACATGTCCCCCCCCTTATAATCGTTCTATTTTGAACTATTATACTCTCTTTCTTTACACATGTCAATAAATTTTAAGGGAAAAAGTAGATTTTCTTTATAAAGTTTTTCTTCTTATATCCGCAAAAACTTGCCCTATACGATTATTAATCACGAAACTCCAATTAATTTGGACTGCGACAAAAAGCAGCGACGAAACAATCTTGCGTCGCGCACAAAATGAAATCCGAAAAAGCAAATCCGCGGACATTATGCAGATGCCGCGGATTTTTCATTGCGTAAAAATACGTTTACAATTTTCGCCCGATTAAAAAATCAATATCTTCTTCAAAATAATCGGCTATTTTACAAAGATTGGTAAGCGAAATCTCCCGTTGACACAACAAATATCTCGAAATCGTTTGTTGCGGAATATCCACCTTCCGAGCAAATTCCGATACACTCATATCCCCTATCAACATTTTTAAGTTTTGTGCAAATGCAACCATCCACTGATTTTCCATATTTTTATTTTACACCAAACGGTGTAAAATAATTGACATTACACCAAATGGTGTGATATAATATATATACAAATACTTATGGAGGTGCGTCATGGATAACAAACTCGCACGATTTTTATTAACTTTTTTCCTTGGTTGGATTGGTAGCATCATTATCAACTATACAGACTTAAAGCCCGACGGATACAAATCGAGAACGTTGGCTTACCTATTCCTCTCCATGATAACCTTTGGAATTTACGGATTGGTCGCATCCATCTGCAACCTTACCTTTGACCCTGCAAACGGAAAAACGATCGGCTACGTAGCCGAATAAGCATACAAACTCGATAAAAAAGAGCAATCCCGCCACCTTGGCGCGATCGCTCTTTTTTTACGAAATATCAATCAATTTTCCTCTTTTCTGCTTCGAATATCAAGCCCGTTCAAATTTTCGTCTTCCATTACCACACCACGTTGCACGGTGGCATATCCATACTTTTCCCGAATTTTAGAAATCGCATTCTCCATGCGCTCCTTTTTTTCGTACGTCGAACGCTCGCCCGACAACATGCCATCCAACGTCATCTGCTCGACATGATAATCAAAACCCGACACCGTCACACCCAACATACGAACTTTGTACCCGATCGGGAAATTACGACAGAATAAGTCGTACGCCGCCTTGGCGATATCGCCGCAGAGCGTCGTAGGCAAAACCTTCATCTGACAGGTGGAATCCTCCAACCGCTCATTGCGAACGACGATATGGACGGTGTTCGCTCGTCCGACGTCCGCAGTACGAAGACGAGCGGAAACGCTCTCGGCAAGGACGAAAAACCAACGTTTAACCTCCTCTCGATCGATGATATCCTTAGGCAACGTCGCAGAATTTCCGATGGATTTCAAGTCCTCTTTTTTCTTCTCGAAATGCACGGGTTCATCATCCTCGCCACGGGCATAAACCCGCAACTGCCTACCCCGTTTTCCTAAAAAACGCACGAGAAGTGTCTCATCCGCACGCGCCAAATCCCCGATGGTGCGTATTCCCAAATTTCCCAGCGTTTGCGTGGTGGACTTCCCCACGAAAAGAAGATCGGCGACGGGCAAGCGCCACACGATTTCTTGATAATTTCTCTCATTGACTTCCGTGACGGCGTCCGGTTTTTTCAGTTCGGATGCGAGCTTGGCAAATACCTTATTGAAGCTGACGCCCACGGATACGGTCAATCCAAGCTCCTCTTTCACCGTTTTCCGAATCTTCTCGGCGATCTCATATCCGCTTCCGAAAAGAAAGGTACTCTCCGTCATATCCAACGCACATTCGTCAATGCTGCATTCCTCGATTTTGTCGGTGAAACGGCCGTAAATTTCCACGACCTTTCGGGAGTATTTTTTATACTCGTGGAAATGCGAACCTACCATTTGCAAACTCGGGCATTTTTTCAAAGCGGAATACACCGTTTCCGCCGTCTTGATTCCAAACCTTTTTGCCTCTTCGTTTTTCGCAAGCACGATACCGTGGCGCTCTTTCGGATCACCGCAAACGATAAGCGGTTTTCCTGCCAACGTAGGATTAAGTGCAATCTCCACGGAGGCAAAAAAGTTATTCAAATCCGAATGCAAAATCACGCGTTTATTTGACTCCATTCACCCTTCTCCTATTTCAACGCACACCTACCCCGTTCATTTAAGCAGAAAAATTAAAAATTTATAGTTTATTTCAAATATTCGCTCACGCTGTGCGCCGCAACGTTTCCCTCTCCCGCT
>CAZRAS010000174.1:0-2446 GCA_964598045.1 uncultured Clostridia bacterium
TGACGGCAATCGATTCGGGACAGGTAATCGTTTCGTCACGATTGTCCACAACGATATAGTCGTTGCCGCACGATTGCATTTTGGTGAAGTTAATCTTCAGCTTTTCCGTACGCAACGCATTGATATCCACCAGCTCGGTGTTGTTTTCCGTAAATCGGCCGGCGATAATATCCGCAAGCGCGTTTGCGGTGTCCAACGACGTGAGCACCGTAATGCCCAACAAAATCGCATGATGATGCAGACGAATAAAGTCGTTGATGGACTCCATGTCCGTTTTCCCGGTGTAGACGATGTAGGAAATTTTCCCTTCGTCCATGAGTTTGATCATAGTGTCGGTCGCAGACAGTCGATCGACGATTTGACAATCGAAGCCGAGATCGGTGATCACCTGCGCCGTCCCCTTCGTCGCATACATCGTACATCCCAAATCTCCGAATTTTTTCGCAATCGTCAATACGTCCAGTTTATCCTGGTCGTTCACCGTCATATACACACCGACGGGATTGCGCTCGGTGGGATGGCACATCTTGAATCCTGCGGAAACCAACCCCTTAAACATCGCCTCTTCCAACGTCTTGCCAAGCCCCAAAACTTCCCCCGTAGACTTCATCTGAGGCCCAAGCTGGGAGTTTACGTCATTCAGTTTTTCAAAACTGAACACGGGCACTTTGACTGCCACGTACGGAGACGCAGGATACAACCCCGTTCCGTAGCCGAGATTTTTCAGTTTTTCTCCGATGATAATTTTGGTTGCAAGTTCCACCATCGGCGCCCCCGTCACCTTGGAGATATAAGGTACCGTACGAGATGCGCGAGGATTCACCTCGATTACGTACAACTGTCCGCGATAGATCAAATACTGAATATTGATAAGTCCTTTCGTTTTGAGCTCCAACGCAAGTTGCGTGGAAACTTCGATAATACGCTCCAATATGGTATCGTCCAAATTGTAAGGAGGATATACGGCAATAGAGTCGCCGGAATGCACCCCCGTACGTTCTATGTGTTGCATAATACCGGGAATCAATACGTCTTTTCCATCGGAAATCGCATCCACTTCCAACTCCGTGCCCATAAGGTATTTGTCGCAGAGTACCGGATTTTCGATCCCTTGCGCCAAGATAACGTCCATATATCGACATACGTCCTCTTGCGTGAAGGCAATCGTCATATTCTGACCGCCGATAACGTAGGAAGGACGAAGCAATACAGGGTATTCCAACGTTTCCGCCGCCTTGAGCGCCTCCTCTTTCGTCATAACAGTAATTCCTTTCGGACGAGGAATGGAGTATTTCTCCAAAAGCGCCTCAAAGCGTTCTCTGTCCTCCGCCGCATCGACGCTGTCTGCGGAGGTCCCCAAAATGCGAATACCGTGCGTCGCAAAATAGGAACAGAGATGAATGGCGGTCTGTCCGCCGAACGTAATGATGACGCCATAAGGTTTTTCAATATCCAAAACGTGTTGCACGTCCTCTGCCGTCAAAGGCTCAAAATACAATCTGTCCGCCGTATCGAAATCGGTAGATACCGTTTCGGGGTTATTATTGATAATGGCAACTTCGTAACCGAGTTCTTTAAGCGTCCAAACGCAATGTACGGAAGAATAGTCAAACTCGATCCCCTGTCCGATACGGATCGGTCCCGATCCGATGACGACGATACGTTTTTTCTTATCGCTGTTTTTCAAAAAAGGACTTGCTTCGTCGTGTTCCACGGGATCAAAGGTCGAATAAAAATAAGGAGTCTTTGCAGAAAACTCCGCCCCGCAAGTGTCCACCATCTTGTATGCAGCCTTCTTTCTGTACGGCACTTTTTGTCCGCTCAACGCCGCTATATCTTGATCCAAATATCCGAGACGTTTTCCTTCTTCGTACAATTCGCGCGTAAGCTTTTCGCTTGCCAAACGTTCTTCGTATGCAATCAAATTTTCGAACTTATTCAGGAACCAACGGTCGATTTTCGTAACATTGAACACTTCGTCCACCGTCACCCCTTTCTTGAGTGCAGCATATACGGCAAAAATTCTTTCGTCCGTCATTTCGGAGAGTTTTGCCTGCAATTCCTCTTTCGTACAGTCGATAAATTTCTTATAGTTCATCGTACTCGTAGAAATTTCCGCTCCGCGCACCGCTTTCATAATCGCCATTTCAAAGGAAGTACCGATTGCCATCACTTCCCCGGTCGCCTTCATTCTCGTCCCGAGTTCGCGCTTCGCATACAGGAATTTATCGAAGGGCCATTTGGGCATCTTAACGACGAGATAATCGATCGTCGGCTCGAAACAAGCATACGTATTCCCCGTCACGTCATTGACGATTTCATCCAGCGTATAACCGAGCGCAATCTTGGACGTAACCTTTGCAATCGGGAAGCCCGTCGCCTTGGAAGCCAACGCCGACGAACGACTGACTCGAGGGTTCACCTCTATGACGGAATACTCGAACGA
>CAZRAS010000175.1:0-2384 GCA_964598045.1 uncultured Clostridia bacterium
CTCGGTTTGCTTTCTTGCACACGAGCAAGATCGGATATTTTGCAACGCAAGCGAATATTGCCGCAAAGAATTTCCGCTTCGCCCTTATTGACGCGAATATTTTGCACGATACCTTCTTGCCCGATGTTCTTGGCAAATACTTTGTCTCCCGTTTTGAGTTCCGAAGGGGAAACGGGCAGATATTGCGTCAAATTCAAGCCCTCTTCTTCACTTTCGTACACTTTATCGGCGAGCTTGTTTTTAAGCGTTCTCGCCTTGATTAAATCGGCTTCCGAAATATGTTCCTGCGCAAAAATCTGCTCGATTTCTTCCAAAATTTCTTCCGCGTCTGCCGTGCGTTCGTTGATGATCCGCCTCGACTCCGCTTTCGCCGACGTAAAAAGCTTTTCCTTCTCCTTTTTAAGCCTTTCGTTTTCCCGCTCAAGTTCTCGCAGTTTTTCCTGCCATTCCGTCTTTAAACGATTGCTTTCCGCATACTCTTCTTCCGCCTTAACGCGGCTCTCTTCCGCACTTCGCACGATGTTTTCAAACTTTTGTGCTCCTTCCGAGAGGTTGGAAAGCGCATCGGTCAAGATGCTTTCCTTCAATCCCAAACGTCTGGAAATAGCCAAGGCGTTGCTCGAACCGGGCAATCCTATCTTCATGGCGTACAGCGGCTGTAACGTGTTTGCGTCGAATTCCATACACGCATTCTCGATGCCTGCCGCCGAAAAGGCAAATTCTTTCATCGCCGTATAGTGAGTCGTAACCACGCCGGCACATCCCGTCTTTAACAAATAGGAAACGATGGCTTTTGCCAAGGCTTGCCCTTCGTCGGGATCGGTACCGCCGCCGAGTTCGTCCACCAACACCAAGCTGTTTTTATTGACGCCGTTGACGATATGAACGATATTCGTAATATGAGAGGAGAAAGTGGACAAACTTTCTTCGATACTCTGCGAATCCCCGACGTCACAATAAATTTCTTCAAACGTAGATACGGTTACCTGTTTTGCCGGAATAAAGAGTCCGCACATCGCCATCAGACAGAATAAACCTACCATTTTCAAGGTGACCGTCTTCCCCCCCGTGTTAGGACCGCTGATCAACAGGAAACGGTACTCCTTTCCGAGTGCAAGGCTGACGGGTACAACCTTTTTACGATCGATCAAAGGATGTCGCCCCATATGAATATCGATGACGCCTTCCCCGTTCACTTCGGGTTTGATACAGGATAATCGATAGCCGTATTCCGCCCTTGCGAAAAAGCTGTCAAGTTCTTCCAAAATCTCGATATCGGCAATCAGTTCGTCTCCCATAAAGCCCACACGACGAGAGAGTTCACTTAAAATACGTTCCACTTCTTCTTTTTCATCCATTTGGAGGGAACGAAGCTCGTTATTCATCTCCAAAATTTCTTCGGGTTCGATAAAGAAGGTTGCGCCGCTGGACGAGCGATCGTGAATAAAGCCTTTGATATTGCGCTTATATTCCGCACGCACCGGCAATACGTAGCGATCGTTTCGCATCGTAATGATGCCGTCCTGTAAATATTTCCCCTCGCTTCCCGAAAGATATTCGGACAATCGAGAACGAATGCGCTCGTTCAAAAGACGAATGTCCCGACGAACGGAATACAACTTGTCGCTGGCATAATCGCTCACATCCGTATCGTTTAAAATTTTCGTGTGAATGTCCTCTTCCAAATTTTTGTCATAATACAGACGTTCGGAAAGAAGACGAATTTCTGTAATTTCTTCGTCGTGTACGGAAGAGACGGACGTATGTGCAATACGCACCGATCGAAGTAAGTTTTCCGCTTTCAAGAGCTCGCCGCAACTTAACGGCGAACCCTTTTTCGCGCGACCGAGCTCGTCGGTAAAGACAGGAAAATATTGAATTTTGGGAATTCCGTAGGAAAAGAGCAGGCTCTTGCACTCCTCCGTCATTTTCAAAAGCCGTTTGACTTCCTTCACCTCGAAAACGGGCTGAAAGGACTGCAATTTTTTCTTGCCCCCTTCCAAAACCGCATACTCGGCAGCCAGGGATAAAATCTTATTCAGTTCGGTCTTTTCAATCGCATTCTGATTCATAACGCTTCCTTTACAGCACACCTCGTTTCAGATGTCCCGAGGTGTAATTTTCATAAGTTTGTTTCTGTTTTTCGTCCGTATCCGCTGTGCAGGCACTCTTCTTATCGACAACAAGTGTCAAATCCAACAGTTTCCCTGCGTTTTTTACGCCTTGTCCGATCAAATCGGCACAATTGTACACCTCGAATCGACAATCTCCGTCGGCGGAAAGATAACGTCGAACGGGAAACACTCGTCCGTTTTCATCGGTGAGCGTATAGACGGATTTTTTATCGCAAACACCGCACGTCTTGCCAAACGGACAATAGCAAA
>CAZRAS010000176.1:0-2358 GCA_964598045.1 uncultured Clostridia bacterium
TCGGTATCAGCCATTTGGGGGATTACGGCGACCAGTTCGGTAAACTCATCTCGGCGTATAAGCGTTGGGGGGATAAAAAGACGGTGGAAGAGGGCGGCATTCGTGCACTCAACGAATTGTATGTACGCTTCCATCGAGAAGCGGAAGACCATCCCGAATATGATGACGAAGCTCGCGCGTACTTCAAAATGATCGAACAAGGGGACGAGGAATGTCTCGAACTTTTCCGTTGGTTTAAGGAATTGACCCTTAAAGACGTACAAAAGATTTACGATTTGTTGGATATTCGTTTCGATTCTTACGCCGGCGAGAGTTTCTTCTCGGATAAAATGCAGCCCGTTGTCGACGAATTGAGAGAAAAGGGATTGCTGATCGAGAGTCGAGGGGCACAAGTCGTGGATTTGGAGGCGTATAACATGCCTCCCTGCATCATTTTGAAATCGGACGGTACGTCCTTGTATGCAACTCGCGATATGGCTGCTGCGATTTATAGAAAGGATACGTACAATTTCGATAAATGTTTGTACGTCGTAGCCTATCAACAGAATTTACACTTCAAGCAATTTTTTAAGGTCTTGGAGTTGATGGGAAAAGAATGGTCGAAAGATCTCGTGCACGTGGCGTACGGCATGGTGTCTTTGGAAGAGGGAACGATGTCTACTCGTAAAGGAAACGTCGTATTCTTAGAGGACGTCATTAAAAAATGTATCGAGAAAGCGTATACGATTATCGACGAAAAAAATCCCGATCTTGAAAACAAAGAGGACGTTGCGCAAAAAGTCGGCGTCGGCGCCGTTATTTTCGGGGCTTTGTATAACAATAAGATTAAGGACATCGTATTCTCCTACGACAAGGTTTTGACCTTTGACGGGGAAACAAGCGTATACGTGCAATATACCTGCGCAAGAGCACAGTCCGTTTTGCAAAAGGGCGGCGTTCCTCGGCAGTATGAAATTCCCGAACTTTGCGCGCAGGAAATCGAGCTTGTAAAGGCGATTTCTACTTTCCCCGAAGTTGTGAAAACGGCGGCTGAAAAGTACGAACCGTCGGTGATTGCTCGTTTTGCCGTGGACGTTGCGCAGAAGTTTAATAAATTCTATTTCGATTGCAAAATTTTGGCGGCAGAGGACGAAAAGACGAAGGATTTCCGTTTGGTATTGACGAATGCAACTTTGCAGGCACTCAAAAACGCCTTTGCGTTGCTCGGAATCGGAATCCCCGACAAGATGTAAGGGAAAAATTAAGAAAACGACGAGATCCGCGGAATACGCGGATCTTTTCTTTGCAAAAAAGAAAAAATTGTCGAAAAAATTTTCTTTGGAAATTTTTTGCTTAAACTCTTTACTTTTGTTATTCAAATATGGTATTATTAAAAATAGCATGAAAAGCGAGGTCGTTATCGTGGAAAAAATACCGTACGACAAATTAATAACCCTCATGGATACGAGAAAGTCGGGGGACCACGAATGGTTTTTATCCCTTCTGGACGAGGATAAACAACGCGCATATGAAGACGAACATGTAGAAGCGGTGATGCAGATGTTGCGCATTGCCCGTATTCGTCCGCATAAAAACGCCATTCGGGAAGCCAAAGCGGAGATCGCTCGCCTTGAAAACGAGGAACGGGACAATGCGGAAACCTATCGTAAGATTCAAGGTTTGTTGGCAGAGATCGAAAATCAGAAAGAGAAGATGGAGGCTTTTCGACCTTTTTTCGACGAGCCTTATTTCGCTCGTATGGATTTGATTGATAACGAAGAAGGGTACAATAGTTATTATATCGGAAAAAAAGGGGATATCAAGTTGGAAATTCTCGACTGGCGTACCCCCGTTGCCAGACGATATTACCAAAAGAGTTGTTCTACTTTCACTTTTAACGAGTATGAGTATAAAACGGTGCTTCGTCGCGCGATTCGAACCAAGAGCGGCAAAGTGTTAGATTTTAAAAACGAATATTTGTCCTTGAAAGATTATCTTTCCGCGGAGGAGATTGCCGATCGCGACGAGGAAAATATTTTAGATCCTTTCCTTCGGGAAATCATCAAAAACAGAAAGGAAGAAACGTCGGTCAAGGATATCATCGAGACGATACAAGAGAAACAGTACGAAATTATCACGCGCCCTGAAAAGAGCAACTTCGTTTTGCAAGGTTGTGCGGGCAGCGGAAAGACGATGGTCATGTTGCATCGGTTGAGTTATCTCATGTACAACAACGAAGATATCAAACCGCGCGACGTGCTGATCATTACGCCGAGCAATTCCTTTAACGCCTTTATTGACGAGCTTGCGGAAATTTTGGAACTCGAAAGGGTGAAGACGACGACGGCATACGAATATTTCTTGCAGGTGCTTAAAAAC
>CAZRAS010000177.1:0-2331 GCA_964598045.1 uncultured Clostridia bacterium
TGGCGTAGTTCCCGTTCCTTACGACGATTTGCCGGTAAAACTTCCTTACGACGTTGAATTTACCCCCGACGGAGAATCGCCTCTTGCAAAGCACGAAGGTTTTATGAACGTAACCTGCCCTATTTGCGGCGCACCCGCAAAACGCGACCCGGATACGCTTGACACTTTCGTATGTTCGAGCTGGTATTACCTCCGTTATCCCGATGCACACAACGACAAACAGGCATTCTCCACGGAAACGGCAAATAAAATGTTGCCCGTAGACGTATACGTAGGCGGTTCGGAACACGCTTGTATGCACTTGCTCTACGCCCGTTTCATCACGAAAGCACTCCGCGATATGGGCTATATCGACTTCGGTGAACCATTCAAACGTCTCGTACATCAAGGCATCATTTTGGGTCCCGACGGCAATCGTATGTCCAAATCTCACGGCAACGTCATTTCCCCCGATACCTATATCGAAGAATACGGCTCGGATATGTTCCGTCTCTACCTTATGTTCGGATTCAGCTACACCGAGGGCGGCCCTTGGAGCGACGACGGCATTAAGTCGGTGGCTAAATTTGCCGACCGTATCGAACGTTTGGTAAGAAAATCTTTGGAGCTTACGGACGGACACGACGAGATGACGACGGCTGAAAAGAATTTGAACTACGCAAAGCATTATGCCATCAAAAACATCACGCACGACGTAGAAGAATTCTCTTTCAACACCTCCGTAGCTCGTTTGATGGAATACACCAACGCATTGCAGAAATACGACAACGACGTTCAAAACAAGAACGTGACCTTCTATAAGCAATGTTTGCAAGATCTCGTTTTAATGATCGCACCTTTCGCACCACACTTTGCGGAAGAGCTCTGGGAAGTTTGCGGTCATAAGAGCTCCGTCTTCGAGGAAAGCTATCCCGTGGTAGACGAAAGTGCCCTTGTCAAAGACGAAGTGGAATACGCCATTCAGGTCAACAGCAAAATGAAGGCAAGACTGATGATTTCCGAAGGACTTTCGGACGAAGATATTCAGGCAACCGCATGCGCATACCCCGACATCGCCGAAGCGATTGCAGGAAAGACCGTGAAAAAATGCATCATCGTCAAAGGCAGACTCGTCAATTTAATCGTTGGCTAATTCGGTAAAACAAACCGCCTCGCAAGGCAAATCCTTGCGAGGCGGTTTTTCTTTATAAATACTTTAAATATCGCAATCGCTTATGCGATTGTATGTATTAGACTCAAAATATACCCGTTGCAATACAGCACGTCGTCCGTCCAGTTCGCCTCATCGTTTGCGTAGGCGGTGTTATAAAACGCGCCTTCCGCAATGTACTCAGGCAAGCCTTCCGGCAGAAAAATTTTATTCAAATTCGTACAATTCGTAAATGCGTCTTTGCCGATTTTCATCATATCAGAATGAAAACTCACGCTGTAAATCTGCGTATTTCCTCGAAAAGCCCCGTCAGCAATTTCCGTCACCGCAATACCGCCGAGCACGTTCGGAATGATCAAGTGACGATCGGCACACGAGCCGATCCCCGTAATCACGGCGTACGGCGTCCCCTCTTCGTCCATCTTGAACTGAAATCGCAAAGATTCGCTTGCTCGTTGTCCACACGTCAAACAGGTGTTCATCTCCATCGTATGTCCGTAAGCAGGCAAGACAATACGCTCTTTCGCATCGCATTCCTCGCAAACTCGAAGAAGAATTCCGTCCTCTACGCAAGAAGCGTTTTGCAGCGACTCTGCTCGCCACGTGTGTACGTGAACGGGCTCTTTCTTTTCCCAGAGGCTCTGAATGTCCGTCCAGTGTCCGAGTACGCACACCGAAAGAATCGCCAAAATCCCGACGATCCCCAAAACAAGAAGGTGTTTTCTCTTACGCAATTTCTTTCGGTATCGTTCCGCGGTAGCGTCATTACAAATAATGATTTTCATACTCTCTTTCCTTTTTTCGCATAATTACGATTTTCCACCATTGTAACACCTTTTGCCTATCTTGTCAACGTATTTTTTGTGAAATTTTTCAAAAATTCGTCCATCCGATAAATCCCGTTACAAACGCCTTTCTTCCGCAATTTTGTTATCTCCATAGATGCCGAACTCGCCCATTCGCCGTTTGATGACAGCAAGCTCGTGTTCGTCTACAAAGAATTTAACCTATCCTGTTACAACAGTAACAGGATTTTATGGATAATCTGAAAAGAAGTGTATCTAAAAAAGTAAGCATATGGGTAAATTGCCTCTTTTTTATCAAAAAACAACCTTTCCGTACAAAAAAACACAGAGTGCTAAAAAATTTTCATAAACTCAAAATTATACCGACGAGAGAAA
>CAZRAS010000178.1:0-2321 GCA_964598045.1 uncultured Clostridia bacterium
GATTTCGCGCGAAAGACGGAAGGCGATTTGATCTAGCAGGGTGTTTGCCGTGCGGTAATGTTGAAAATATACGAATGAGGGAGCATTTTCAATCGTTTTCAAAATACTGTCGGTGAGTTTTACGCCGATTGACACCGCATAGACGTGCGAGGGGAGTTCGGAAACGGGAGACGTCGGGAGTTTACAAAATCCAACCAGATCCGCACCGAGTAAATTTGCAAGTTCTTTCAGCTTTGTTTCGTACATGGTAGCCACCTTTTGATTTTTATCCTTTTTATTATATCATATTCGAAGGGGGAAAGGCTATTGTTTTTATGTGAAAAAATTGCTAAAATCGGGCGTTTTTGTGAAAATTAATTTTTTTAACCAAAACGATTGCTTTTTCGGGTGTAGACTGTTATACTTATAGTATAATACGCGTATCGATCAAGAAAGACGCGCGGAATATAGGAGAGACTTTTCCGATAAGGAGGGCGTTTATGAAAAAGGGAATGATGAAGCTCCTCGATCGAATCTTGGCGATTGCATTCAATGTGTGCTTGCTCTTTTCCGTGGCGGTAGGCGGGGTGTTTGTCATCGCTTCTTCACCGCAGTATTATTACGACCAGTTCGAGACGACTGGGGTGTATGCAACGGTAAACGAGGACGGACAGACGGTACGGCAGATCATTCCGTGTATCGGTGGCGATAGTACGATATATGCCCGCTTCACCGACGAGCAACTCAACGAATTGATCGACCATATTATCGGATATTTGTTCACGGATATGGAGAGCTTCACGCTTGTCATGGACGACGTTACTTTGTATACGATGGAAAAACCCGTTTGGACGCAAACGGACGGTGTGAATATTTTCGGCGACGTCGCCGTTTCGCATATGGCGGACGTGAAAGCGTTATTGCAAACGTTGGGCAATGCGGCGCTCGTTTGCGGCGTTTCGGGCGTGCTGATGCTCGTCTATTTCATCGTGAGAGCGGTGAAAGGGCAGGGCGGTATTTTGTTGAAATATACCCTTGTGTTTTATGGAGTATTTATCGGTCTTATTGCGGCGTTTTTCCTCTTTACGTGGGGACAGATGTCGGTGCAAAATATTGATATGGAGTATTATTTGCACATGGCTTGGCGGAACTTTCACTTTTTGATTTTTCCCGACACCGAGCAGGCAATGGGTTCCTTTTTCAACGATACGCTGACGATGATTTTGAGCTTGGATCTTTTTATGGCAGCGGTGGCGGAGGTGCTCGCAATGATCGGTATTTCGGTGGTTGCGTGGGCGATTTTGGCGAAAATTTTAGATTGCCGAGTAAAGAGAATACAGGCACAAGGAGGGAATAGATGACTACCAAGTATCCGATTATCCTTGTTCATGGCATATTGATGAAACAAAAATGGTTTCGTGCGTTTGAACATATTCAAAAAAGTTTAACGGAAGAAGGCTATTCTATTTATGTTGCGGATACGGACGGTGTGGGGACGATCGAAACGAACGCGGCACAGCTCAAAAAGCAGATTGACGACATTCTGGAAAAAGAGGGCGTGGATAAGATTAACGTCGTCGCGCATTCCAAAGGCGGCTTGGACGCCATTCATATGATCGAGCATTTGGATATGGGGGAGAAGGTAGCGTCGCTCACCACCCTTTGCACGCCGCATAAAGGTTCGCAGGTGGCGACGAGAATTATCAAACTTCCTTCCTTTATCCTTAGATTTTTAGGCTTTTGGTTCAATACCTTTTACAAGCTGTTGAAAGACGAAAATCCCGATGCGATTACCGCGTGTAAACAGCTCGAATCCAAGGTGGAACTTACCGCTACGCCTATGCTCAACGAACGGAAAATATATTGTCAAAGTTATTCTTCGGTGATGCATAAAGCAAGCTCAGACTTTACCTTGGGTATCCCGTTTTTGATTTCCCGTCATTTTGAGAACGATGATTCGGACGGCATGGTAAGCAGAACGTCGGCAGAGTTTGGAGAGTACAAAGGGAACGTGATGGCGGAATCGCTTTCGCATAATGAAGTAGTATGTTATATGACGCGCAAGAAGAAAAAGGAGAAAGTGGTTGCGTTTTATAAAATGTTGTTGTCGGATTTGGCAGAACGTGGTTTTTAGAGGGAAGGCTTCAAAAATAAATCCGAGAGGTCATCTCGGATTTATTTTTTGTCGAGCGCGGCAAAACTCTTGACATATTCTTGTAAAAGGAGTATAATAAACAAAGAATCGTGGCGATAGAGTCTTCACGATTTGATAATAGGATAGGCAGGAATATCGAAGCGGTCATAACGAGGCGGTCTTGAAAACCGTTTGGGTGAAAGCCCAC
>CAZRAS010000179.1:0-2308 GCA_964598045.1 uncultured Clostridia bacterium
CATCGCCTTGAAAGATGCGTATTCCGCACGCAAATCTTGCAATTCTGCAGTCAAGTTCCAATATTCCTGCGGCACAAACGCGGTAATTTCGCGTTCCCGTTCCACAATGAGACGAAGGGCAACCGACTGCACTCGTCCCCCCGAAAGGGTGCGTTTACCGTTGCCGTTTTTATCTTCGATCTTGTGATTCAAAAGGGTGGAAAGCTTATATCCCACGAGTCTGTCCAACACACGGCGAGCCTGCTGTGCGTCCACGAGACTGTAATTGATCTTTCTGGGTTTTTTCAGCGCCGCCTCGATGGCGGATTTGGAAACTTCGTTAAATTCGATACGATTGTCTCCGTCTTCGTTCAAGCCCAACACCGTCTGCAAATGCCATGCAATCGCTTCTCCTTCGCGATCGGGGTCGGTTGCAAGATAGACGCGATCTACTTTCTTCGTTGCGTCTACCAAACGGCGAATGACGTCCTCTTTTCCTTCGGAATTGACGTACTTGGGTTCATAATTATTTTTAATATCCACACCAAGCGTATGCACGGGCAAATCGCGAATGTGGCCCGCAGACGCATCCACACGATACTTCCCCTTAAGATACTTGGAAATTGTTTTCGCCTTGGAAGGCGACTCTACGATAATTAAATCCATTCTATATTCCTCAAACTAACTGATTTATAAATTGCCGCCCTCTTTGATGGGCTTGTAACGATTGCCGCCGAGCGATACGATCACCCCTTTCACTTCGAGGGCGGAAAGAATCGCTTTGGCTTTGAACGTGGGGATTCCCGACACCGCCGCAATATCCATGATATGTCCTTCGGACAAATCCCGAAGGGCTGTCATCACCTTGAGTTCATCCGTCGTCAACGGAACGGCTGCAATCTTCTCCTCTTCCAACGTTATCCCCAACCTATTCGCGACGTCAAACGCCGTTTCCGTCAAAAATCCGCCGGCTTTCAAAATGGCATTACATCCTTCCCCTGCTGCACTCCCCGGAAAATAGGGCAATGCGAACACAGGCTTTTTCTGTCCCCAAGCGTAACGCGCCGTAATGAGCGATCCGCTCTTTCCCGCCGCCCCGAGCACCAACGTACCCATACCGAGTGCAGCCAACAGTTTATTCCTGTATTCGTAAGAAAAGCTACGCACGGGAGTTTCGTAAGGATGAGGGGAAAGGATCAAACCCTTTTCGGACACTTTCTCCAAAAGAGGTTGTAAATTTTGGGAAATCGAAGAAAAGCCGCCTGCCAACACGCAAATCACTCTGCCGCTTCCCGACAACGCGCCGTCAATGGCAGCACTGTCGCCGCCGTCCGCCGTACCCGTCGTGACAACGAGGGAATAGGACAAATCCTTCGCAATGGACTGTCCGAGCTTTAACGCAGGGACAGGAGTGCGACGAGAGCCGACGATGACCAGTTTGTTTCCGCGGAGCAAAGATAAATCCCCCACGGCGTACACTGCCTCGGGTGCATCCGAAAAGGTAAGCCATTCACGGGGATAGTCCGCCGACGATTTTGAAATTTCTCTGATTTTATATTTACTAAACAAAACCTTGCTCCTTACAAATGCTCAAATTCAAAACAAGAAATCGGGATTACCAAGAAAAAACAGAAAAATCACCACCTGTCCAATTATGCCTATGAGATTGACCAGGTGAAAATACCATTTCTTCGTTTTGTGCCGCGCCAAAAACATCGCAAGATAGCCGCCGCAACCTCCGCCAAGTAAAGACAAGGCGAGAAGCGTCGATTCGGGAATTCGCCATTCTCCCTTTCTCGCCTTTTTCTTATCCGCAAAATAGACGAAAAAGGTAACGAGAGAAAGACATGCTAAGTATCCTGCATAAATCGCAAAGGTCATCCTTCTCCTCCTCAATCCAACTGGCTGAGCGTTGCCGCGTATGTACGATAGGAAATCGCTTCGTACAAATGATCGGGCAAAATTTCTTCCGACAAATCAAGGTCCGCAATCGTACGCGCCACTTTCAAAATTCTCGAACGAGCTCTTGCAGAAAGATGTAACGTCTCGAACGCTTCTCGCAAAACTTGTTCGCATTCTGCGTTCAGTTTACAATAGGCGCGAATTTCTTTCTCGCTCATTTCCGCGTTCGTCTTGACCATGCTCCCGTCAAAGCGTTCTCTTTGCACCTTTCTTACGCGATCTGCTCTCGCTTTCACTTCCGCGCTCGTCTCCTCATGCGTTTCCGAAATCAACGAATCGTAATCTACGCCGTCCACTTCCACTTGGATGTCGATTCTATCCAACAACGGTCCGGATACACGAGCACGATACTTTCGAATATCGTTGG
>CAZRAS010000180.1:0-2292 GCA_964598045.1 uncultured Clostridia bacterium
CTGCGGGGACTTTCATCTCCCCCATTGTGTCTTTCTCGATACGATATTCCATACTTCCGCTCCCTTAGATTTCGATTTGTGCGATGACAGCTTTCAACGCTTCCGCGCTCTTTTGCATCTTAGCCAATTCCTCATCCGAAAGCTTCGGGGTGAGCGTCGTAACGACGCCTTCGTTGCCGACAGCGCAGAGGGTGGAAAGAGCCACGTCGGAAATGCCGTATTCCCCTTCCAAAACGGTGGAAACGGGCAAAATCGTATATGCACTCGAATAGATACTGTTGACGATCTGTTCCACGCTGGCTGCGATCCCGTAGAAGGTCGCGCCCTTGCCGGCAATAATCTGACCGCCGGATTTTTTCACAAAGGTCTCTACGTTTTCTCTGTCGTACGGCGTCACTTTCAACGCACCTTGGTTGGTAATCGTCTGTTCGTATTGATCGAGAGGAATTCCCGAAATATCTGCCGTAGACCATGCAACAAAAGACGTATCGCCGTGTTCACCGAGCACGTATGCATGCACCTGCTTCTGGTTTACCGAGTAAAGCTCGGAAAGACGAGTTCTCAAACGAATGCTGTCCAACGTCGTCCCGGTGCCGATTACGCGGTTTTTTGGAACACCCGTGATTTTGCAGAATACGTAGGTGAGCACGTCTACGGGATTTGCCACGAAAAGATAGATGGCATCCGGCGCGTGTTTCACGATTTCGGGCGCAATACTCTTCAAGATGTTTACGTTCGTCTGCGTAAGGTCGATACGAGACTGACCGGGTTTTCTACCCACACCGGACGTAACGATGACGATATCCGAACCTTCTGCGTCTTCATACGTACCGCTGTAAATCTTCGTAGGGTGAAGATAAGGGGTAGATTGAAGGATGTCCAACGCTTCCCCTTCCGCTTTTGCTTGGTTAACGTCGATCAAGACGATTTCCGCAACCGATCCCGTAGCAACGAGCGTATATGCGATGGTTGCGCCAACCGAACCTGCGCCGATAATTGTAACTTTGTTGTTCATGGTTTTTTCTCCTATTTTACGTTAACGCTATTGGAATAGCATATTTATACTATTCTATTATAGCATACAATTTTTCAATCGCCAAACACTTCAACCGCCTTATGAAAAAATTCAAATCGCTAAATCGATAAATTTTTATCTTATTGGAAAAAATAAACAAAAAAAACGCGACTTTTTCAGTCGCGCAATTCCATTTTCAGGATTCATTTCCTTCTTTTTACATATCTTCCATAAACGCATCCGCCAACAGCAATCCGCCGTCGATCACCGTCAAAATGCCGCAAACGACGAAGATTACTTCTAACGTCACCGTCTGATGGAGCAAAAGCAACAAGCCCATGATCACAAACAAAGCAGGCACGGAATATTCCAACACGGTTAAATACCACTTGCTACAGTATACGCGCTTTTTGATCTTTTCATAGATCATTAAGATCCCTGCAATCAGCAACAACGCCGCAACAATATACAGCACAGCGGCAACCAACGCCCAACCGCAAACGATAATCAACACGGCAGCCACAATCTTTACGACGGCAGGCGGAATCAAACGATGAATCAAATCCAACACCCCCCAAACGATGAGACATATGCCGGCAATCGTCATCAATAAACCGATAAAACTATCTTGCAACACAATTAACAACACGCCGAACGCCATAGTTGCGACGGCAGCAATAATCTTTTCCGTTTTATTCATAAATCCTCCATCCAAACGCTTTCCGCATCTCATCTATGGAGACGTACGATCGCAATTCGAATATTTTTCGAATAATATCTGTATTCCGCGCGCGCACAAGGATATCTTCTTTTCTTATCGCACTTTACGCAAAACACATAGTTTCCACACTGATCCTCTTTCTTAGAAAGGCTGTCATACCACTTCGCATCGTCAAACGCATGCTGTCTTTCTTTCAAATACATACATTACACTCCTTATTATATGCTGAATATTTCCTTTTTTATCACTTGCTTTCTTTTCTCTTCTATTATACTCCATTTTTGAAAATATTTCAATACTTTTCGACATATTTCGCAAAAAAATATTTTTTTGTCGAGTCGATCATGAATAGAAAGATAAGTACGCATATTCCTCTTCGGTCAAAACGATTTCCAGTCCCTCGACGGCAGATTGCAAATGTTTTACCTTGCTTGCGCCGACGATCGGGAATACGTTCATCGCGCCGTGCAATGACCACGCAATCGCGATTTGAGAGAGAGAACATCCCTTCTTCTTTGCAACTTCTTTTGCCCTTTCCTGTCTTTGAAAATTCTCC
>CAZRAS010000181.1:0-2286 GCA_964598045.1 uncultured Clostridia bacterium
ATTTCCACTCTCTTTTCTCTGGGTAAATCCACACCGGCAATACGTGCCATAGATTACTGTCCTCCGTTTTTTTATTCTTTTCTTATTTTTGTGTATATCGCCAACGAATGTTCCCGCTTCGGCAGTGGAAAATGCCATCGCGTTCCCATTGTATTATTTTCGTAATTATTTGCGTTTTTTGATTGCAGAAGTTACTTTGATAAAAAACGCAACAAAACTGAGTTTCCGTAAAATTACGGAAAATCAGCTTAATTACACTATTGAATTACAGGGAAAATATAAGCTTTCGCAACATTTCCCAAAATATCACATGATATTATTTTACCATGTTATATCAAGGTTTGTCAAGCGTTTCACGCCAATATTTTCCATTTTTTACACTAAATTAGCCTTGTCTTTGTTTATGGCTCTTGCTCTTGGAGCAGATAACCATAACTCTACCGTTTCTTTTGATAACTTTGCACTTATCGCACATAGGTTTTACAGAAGGTCTGACTTTCATTTTCTTTTCTCCTTGTTAATTAAACTCTTGTCGTCGATTGATTACGACTTGCTGCGCCACGTGATTCTGCCTTTCGTCAGATCATACGGACTCATTTCCAATTTTACCGTATCGCCCTCGATGATTCTGATATAATTCATTCTGAGCTTGCCGGAAATATACGCCGTGATAGTGTGACCGTTGGAAAGCTGTACTTTGAAGGTTGCGTTGGGCAACGCTTCGATAACTTTCCCTTCCGCTTCGATTACGTCGTCTTTGGACACAGTAACTCCCTCCGATTCTTTTATCGTTATTTTTTGGTTTACAGCGTCAGTATTTCCACGCCGTCTTCGCGAACGACTACCGTATTTTCGTAGTGCGCCGCAGGTTTATGATCCGCCGTCACTGCTCCCCATCCGTCGGCAAGAAGTTTTACTTTCCACGTCCCCATGGCAATCATGGGTTCGATACAAAGCACCGTACCGGCTTTAAGACGCACACCCGTACCCTTTTTTCCATAGTTGGGAACGGAAGGGTCCTCGTGCATTTCTCTGCCGATTCCGTGACCGGTATAGGAACGAATCACGCCGTATCCGTGCGCTTCCGCGTGCTGTTGCACCGCGTAGCCGATATCGAATAAAGGCGTTCCGGCGTGCAATCCTTCGATTGCTCGAAAGAAACACTCTTCGGTGACTTTGACAAGCTCTTTCACCTCGGGCGCTACGTCGCCGATACAGAAGGTTCTGCAAGCGTCCCCGTGATACCCGTTCTTGTCTGCCACGATATCCACGCTGACGATGTCACCCTCTTTCAAGATACGTTCGTCGGGGATCCCGTGCACCACCATTTCATTGACCGATACGCAAGCCGATGCCGGAAATCCGCCATAGCCGATACAGGAAGGATTTGCCCCCGACGCACGGATATACCGTTCGACGAGTTCATCCACCTCTCTCGTACTCATGCCTGCCTTGATTCTCGATCCGACAAACTCCAACGTTTCCTTCACGATTCTACAAGGCTCACGCATCAAGTCTATTTCTTTTTCGCTTTTAACGTGAATCATATTTCCTTACTTCAAAGCGTTGAGCTTTGCCGAAATTGCTGCATATACAGCTTCAGGTGCCGCATTCCCTTCTACGTTGAATACGATGCCTTTCTTGCCATAGTATTCGATGAGAGGAGCGGTCTGCGCCTTATATACGTCCAAGCGGCTTTGTACCGTTTCGGGATTGTCGTCCTTTCTCTGATACAATTCGCCACCGCAACGAGCGCACTTAGTTTCGCCGTTCAACTTCGTGACATGGTAGCTTTCTCCGCAATCCTTACATACTCTTCTGCCGCAAAGACGGTCGAGAAGAAGGGAGAAGTCTACGTCGATATTGATGACGAGGTCCACCTTCGTGATCTTGTCAAGCGCTTCCGCCTGCGCGATCGTACGGGGGAAACCGTCGAGCATATATCCGTTTTTGCAATCCTCTCTGCCAAGACGCTCTTCAACGATTTGACAAGTCACTTCGTCGGGCACGAGCAAACCTTGGTCGGTGTAAGATTTTGCAAGCATCCCGATGGGGGTCTGATTCTTAATATTTTCCCTGAAAATGTCGCCCGTGGAAATATGAGGAAGAGCAAATCCGTCCGAAATCTTGGAGGCTTGCGTTCCCTTGCCTGCGCCGGGCGCGCCGAGTAAAATAATATTCATAATATTGATCCTCATGATCCTGTACCGAGTCGGTACGATTTTTCAGCCTTCACGCTTCGCCTGTCTTTCGGCAAGCGAAGCGCGAAAGAGAGTTTCTTACTTC
>CAZRAS010000182.1:0-2270 GCA_964598045.1 uncultured Clostridia bacterium
CACTTTCTTCTGATATTCTAACATTTCTTCCTCCGTGTCAAAAATCATCTGGCTTGCAAAATCCACGACGACGGTGTCACAAAGCAAGTCGTGAATGGCGGAATTTGTTTTGGAAGAGCATACAACGAAGATTTGTAACCCGAAGAATAACAAAAGCGTGATGAGACCGACGCTGCCGATTAATCCGAACATGATCATGACAAGGATGAGAACGGGAAACATCGTCTCGATGGTGTATGAACCGATGACGGCACGAATAAACAGCACGGGATTGCTCGCTTTTGTTAAATTTGTTCGAATAACGCCGAGCCCGAATATCTTTTTCCCCAACGTTCGTCCGTACCCGAACAACAGGGGAATGATAAATTGCCAAATCAGAATAGCGATGAATGCACTGATGGCAACGATTGCCACCGTCATATAAAAAATGGTGTTCGTAAGCTGAATATATTCCGTATCCTTGCGCAACTCTGCGGTCGCTTCTTCGAGAATTCGTTCTCGTTCCGTCTTTTGTTCTTCCGTCAGTTGTTCGTATTCCTCGTCGGTGATGGAGAACTTAATGTCGAATCGTTCTTCGTATTGGGCGAGCTGAAATTCCAGTTGTTGCTGGTAGTCGCCGTAACGGAAGATTGCGGACGTTGCGATCGAGACGCCGAGCGCAATGGTAACGGTTAAAATAATATCGAATAGGAATGCGGAAACGCGTTTCCACAATCCTGCTTTTTGCAAAGTAACAGCCATATTTGCTTTCCTTAAAAATGTGGGAATAAAACATTTTGCCGATAAATAAATGCGAAGTTATTCTCAGTCTCAATGTGGATAACTTGACATACTTATATGCATACAAATATATGATACCACATCTTTCGACAAAATGCAAACCTTTTTCCGATATTAATCGAAAATAATTAAAATTTTCATAATTCGGTTGTTGCAATTCGAAAACCGAATAATACTTGTATAGTAATTCGAGAATGGCGATACAGGAAAGAAAAACAGGGAAAACCGTTAAAAAAATATAAAAATTCCCTTGACAGAATGTGAAAAAGCAGGTATAATTTACATAAATAAATCAAAAAATGGAGAAAATATATGGATATTCAGAATATTTTATCGAAATGCGATCATACGTTGTTGTCGCAGACGGCTACTTGGGAACAAATTAAGAAAATTTGCGATGAAGGAATGCAGTATAAGACGGCGTCTGTCTGTATTCCTCCTGCTTATGTCGAACAGGCGAAAAAGTATGTCGGAGACAAGCTTGCCGTTTGTACGGTGATCGGCTTTCCCAACGGGTACAACACCACCGAGACCAAGGTATTTGAAACGAAAGACGCCGTCTCAAAGGGTGCGGACGAGATCGATATGGTTATCAATATCGGTGCTTTAAAGGACGGAAGAATCGACCATGTACGAGATGAAATTAAAAAGATTAAAGAAGCTTGCGGGGAAAAGATTCTCAAAGTAATCATTGAAACTTGTCTTTTGACGGAAGAGGAGAAGGTGCTTTGTTGCAAGCTCGTGACCGAAGCCGGGGCGGACTATATCAAGACGTCTACGGGATTTTCCAAAGCGGGTGCGACCCTCGAGGACGTGCGCCTTATGAAAGCGAACGTGGGCGAAGGGGTGCTTGTAAAGGCAGCCGGCGGCATTTCCGGTTTGGAAGACGCGCAAAACTTCCTCGACGAAGGGGCTTCTCGTCTCGGTACGAGCCGTGTCGTTAAGGCGGTGCAAGGTATCCAAGGCAACGGTTATTAATTCGAAAATACAGAAAAAGGAGAATATTATTATGGCTACACCTCATATTGCTGCGAAGGAAGGGGATTTTGCGAAGACGGTTTTGATGCCGGGCGATCCTTTGCGCGCAGAATTTATTGCGAAAAATTATTTGGAGAATGCCGTGCTCGTGAACAACGTACGCGGCGTACAGGGGTATACGGGTTACTATAAAGGCAAACGCGTGTCCGTCATGGCTTCGGGCATGGGACAGCCTTCCATCGGTATTTATTCGTACGAGCTCTATCATTTTTACGGGGTTGAGTGTATCATTCGCGTCGGCTCTTGCGGCTCTTTTTCGCCCGATCTTCATGCGCGTGATATTGTGATTGCAATGGGGGCATGTACGAACGGAAATTATGCGACTCAGTATAAATTGCCCGGAACGTTTGCTCCGATTGCCGATTTCTCTATGGTGAAGAAAGCGGCTGAGGAATGCGAAAAGATCGGGGTGAATTATCGCGTGGGAAATATTCTTTCCTCGGATATGTTCT
>CAZRAS010000183.1:0-2264 GCA_964598045.1 uncultured Clostridia bacterium
TAAAGACCATAACAAAGGTAGACATCGTATTTATGCAGGTGGTAAATATGATAGTTATCTTTATGTACCAATAATTCCCGAAAACAAATAGGTTTATAGAATGACGCCGAAAATTAGTAGGCGTCTTTTTTGTATCCAGAAATATCACGGAGTGATATTTCGCAAGAAAACCACGCGACTATCGCGTGGTTCAGTGAAGGTTTACCGATGAGTCTTGAAAAAATAACTCCGATGACCGGCAGGGCAACCAAAGAGTGCATTTGTGCTACGCCAGTGGACAAGGACTATGCCCGAAAAATAAAAACCACGTGCTATGCACGTGGAGGATTATTCTTTTGTTTATTTATCGTAACCCCTGTTGTTTCATCCAACACCACATGACGAAGCGATGGGGCATGAGTTTCACGAGGAGCGCTTGTCCTTTCGAGACGAATCCGTAAATGGATACGTCGCGTTTTTTCTTTTTCAAATCTTTCCACGTTTGTTGCACGATTTGTTCGGGGCGGTACATTACGGTATACTTCTTGACGACCGTCTTTTGGGCGACTGCACGCTCGAAAAATGCCGTTTGTGTCCAGAAAGGGCAAACACACAAACAGCGAGCGCCTTTTGCCGCTCTAAGCTCCTTATTCAATGCTCGTCCGTAAGAGAGAACGAATGCCTTCGTTGCGCCGTAGGTGGCAAGATAGGGAATGGGTTGCAAGGCAGCCATGGATGCGATGAGGATCATCGATCCCCCTTTTGCCATATAATGAAACGCCGCTTTCGTGGTGCTTACGATGGCGCGACAATTTAAATCGACCATATTTTCAAGGACTTCTCGATCGTCCTCCTCGACGCCGTTAAAACGCCCGAAACCGGCAGCGCAAATCAAATATTGCACGGAGGGGGCTTCTTTTTTCAGCTCTTCTTCTAAGAGACGAGCCGATTCGGAAGAGGACAGATCCAAGGGGAGTATTTTAAGGGGAATCTCCGTGAGAGAACGGAGTTCGTTTAATTTGTTTTCGCTGCGTGCGATCACCCAAATCTCATCAAGATTTTTCTCTTTGAGAGAAAGAAAAAATTCCTTTCCGATGCCGCTCGAAGCGCCGGTTACGATTGCGATATTTTTCATGAATATTCTCCTTTTAATAGGGCATGTATGCGTTGAACGTTTACGCTACGCCTTCTGCCGGTTGGTCGTTGTGCTTGATTTCATCTTTCTTTTTGCGAACAAGTTCACAGAGCTTTTTAACGCCTGTGGCAAGAAGCGTCATGACGCCGCCTGCTAACGTAAAGCCTACGACGTAGATCATCAAAAAGACGGGATAGGGGACCTTTCCGAAGAAAAATTTCAACACTGCCAATGTACAAGGATAGTAAGGGGAAATGAAGAACATATTAAACGTTTGCTCCGGATCTCCGAAGAAGTGGTAGACAATGTTCAGACCGAGTGCGATTGCCACGGCAATCCCGAAGACGGGAAGGGCATTCAAAATCGTTTTGTGCGAAAATTTGGCTCTGCCCAAAACGTACATCAGCACACCCATTACGACCATGGCGCCGTGATGGATCATCGTCTGTGCATTGATGCCGATAAATTTGCTGAATACGTCGCCCGGGTAAATCAACACGACGGTACCGGCAAAAAATCCGTATGTAGCTAAGTAAGCGTAGAGCGCCGTCCGCACCTTTTCGTTTTTAATCAAGATCGCTGCGAGCATGACATACATCGGGGTGGAGCAGAATTGATAGGGGAATGCGTACCATTCGTATGCCCACGTGTCGTCGCCGGGATTGTAGGAGTAGAGAAGTTGCTTATAGATTTCTAACAAAATCAGAGTGCCGGCTGTGATGCCGAGAATGAGATCGAATTGCTTATTCGAGAGATTGCGCGCTTTGAAAAAGACGAATACGCAAAGCGCAATCGTGATGGCAGCGCAAAGCAAATGATACCAGCCGTACAAACCGGGACAAGCGTCTAATTTGCCGCCGATGAGAATGAGCAAACGTTCAAAAAAGGAAACGTAACCGTTGCTGATCGAGACACGGTTGATCCAAGGGGTCGATATGCCCATAAAAGTACCTCCGTTTATAATTTTTTACTTTGGAATGGGGAGGGAATATGAAATACGTCAAATTTCGTTGCCGTATTGAAAACGTATTGAAAATTAATATTCCGCCGATTGAATGACGCCACCGCCGAGACAGTTGACGCCGTCATAGAGGACTGCATATTGTCCTTCCGTCACCGCACGCTGCTTTTCGACGAATTCGATGTGCAA
>CAZRAS010000184.1:0-2235 GCA_964598045.1 uncultured Clostridia bacterium
GCACGCAAACATTGTTTCGCCGCCTCTTTCGCCACTTTATTCAATCGTTCCAGTTTATTCGCATTCATGTATGCCGAAGAATATTCGGAAGAGAACACCCCGATCTCTTTAACGCCGAGTTCCACTGCTTTTTGCACGATAAACTCGTTTTTATCTGCGTTTTTCAAATATCCGAAAAGCAAACAAACATCCGTCAACGCTTCCCTGGTGCCTACCTCGGTGCGTACGACGTTCAAGAGCATGCGTTTTTTCTCCACGTTTGCAATCACGGCAGTGTATTCCTTGCCACTATTGTCCAGCAACACGACTTCATCCCCCGTGCCAAGCCGCAGAACGTTCTTCGCATGTTCGAATTCCTCACCGCAAAGCTCCGTCACCTCTTCAATTTTATCGACAAAAAAACGTTTTAACGCAGACATGGTGTCTTCCTTTCCTTATTTATGTTTCAATACGAGCGCAAACCATTCGCCCTTTCTTCTTTCCAAAACGACTTTCATTCCCACCGATTCGTATGCCTCTTTCACCATTTGTAAACGACTTTCTATGATCCCGCTCAAAATAAGCACGCCGTCGTCCTTCAAATTTTTGGGGATCGAAGGCGCAAGCATTTTCAGCACCTCACCCGTGATGTTAGCCATCATGTTATCTCCCTGTACCTCGGTGTTATCGAGCAGGTTGGAATGCGCAACGACCGTCTGCGAAGAAACGCCGTTCAACTCGCTGTTATGCAAAGAGCTTTCGACGGCAATGGGATCGATATCGGTCAAATACGCTTTTTTCGCACCGAGCTTAATGGCGGAAATGCCCAAAATTCCGCTTCCGCAGCCAACGTCGATACAAACGGAATCGGGCGTAATATACTCCTGCATCAATTCGACGCACATGGAAGTCGTCTCGTGTTCTCCCGTTCCGAATGCCATATTGGAATCGAGCAAAACAACTTTTTCATGAAGAGCAGGTTGATATTCGATCCATTCAGGCACCACGACCACGTTTCCCAAATGAATGGGACGAAAATGTTTTTTCCAAACGTCGATCCAATCGTCCCCGTCGACAAGACGTTTGGTATCCTCAAGGGTACCGAATGAAAGGAATCCCTCACTTCGTTCCTTGGCGTCCTGCACGTCTTTCAAAATTCCCGAAATCGTCTGCGTGGCAATATCTTCCGCGATATAACACTTCACAAGCACGTCCGACGGTTTATTCATAAGTTCGTCGTCCATATAATCCCAAAAAGTAGACTCCTTCGCCGTCTGCAAAGCAATGATATCCGCTCTGTCGCAGATGGTAACCCCGTATTCGGTGTAATTCCACATAATATCCGAAACGATTTCACTCGCTTCGGTTGTCGTATGAATCGTCAATTCCACATATTTCATAAAATATACCTCACGCATTCATTATAACACAGGACATAACTTTTTGCAAGTATTTCCGCACAACTTCTGTCCCTCTCGCTCGGACGGTTTCGCAAATCAATAAAAAAGAGCTTTTCGGATCAAATTTCCTTTCGACTCCCGTTCTCGTCATAAAACTATACACCGCCACGGACAAACCTTGGCGGTGCATAGTTTCTATTCGTATTTTTATTTCACATAAGGTTTTTCGCCGTATAAGCTCTCTACGTTGTCCGAATATTTGCGCATCTTATCATACTGCTTCAATTCGAAACCGTCGTCCAACTTCTCAAGCTCTTTTTTCTGATCGCGAGAAAGCTTCATAGGCACTTCCACGATTACGCGCAAAATCAAATTGCCCGTGCCTCCTCTCGCAGATTTAATCCCCTTGCCGCGCAAAGTGAACACCGTGCCGCTCTGCGTCCCTTCGGGAATGGTAAACTCGAACGTGTCGTCGATCGTAGGAACTTTCACCGTACCGCCGAGCACCGCCGTCTTGTACGAAACGGGCAAATCCAACTTCAAATCGAACTTGTCGCGCACAAACATCTTGTGCGGTTCCACACGGAAAATAATAATCAAATCGCCCGGAGTACCACCGCCGGATGCCGCTTGACCGAATCCTTTTTTACGAATGTAACTGTTGGTATCCACACCGGCAGGAATATCGAACGACACAGTCGTTTCCTTACGTTGCGAACCCCTCCCTTTACAATCGGGGCATTTTTCGCGAATAATTTTTCCCATTCCGTTGCAATCGGGACAGTGCATCTGACGAATGGTGCGCCCGAACATCGTGTTCTGCACGGTCTGCACCACGCCTTTCCCGTTACAGCGA
>CAZRAS010000185.1:0-2211 GCA_964598045.1 uncultured Clostridia bacterium
TTTGTCCTGCCCAATCGGGTGGGACAAAATTTTTTAGTCTACATTCAAGTCCTAATTTAAGAAGAGTGTAGAGAATGAGGAGGTAGAATGGCAAAAAAACGAGGAGTCGCGTATATTCGTGTATCTACAAAAAGCGATGCACAATTACATAGTTTCGGATACATACCTTTGGGCGGCAGTCACAAGGGACAGGCGAGAAAGATTTTGAATATCTTTATCGTCTTTCTGCTTTGCGGGCTTTGGCATGGGGCAAACTGGACGTACGTTTTGTGGGGCTTGTACTCGGCGCTTATTCAGGCGATCGAGACGGTAATGCGCAAACCGTTCGGGGAATTTTGTGAAAAATGTAAGATTAATTTGAACAACGCGGCGGTGATCTTCGTTCGCAGGGCGATTTTGTTCCTGCTCGTCGTGTTCGGTGCGTTTATTTTCCGTTCGCAGTCGGGGGGCAGCTCGGCGAAGTGTTGAAAACGTTGTTTACGGGATTTGGCGGGAATTTTGTGGAAAATGCGTTTGCAAATCTCGATATTACCGTCATGGATATTTTACAGATTGTCGTGAGCGTGATATGTATGAGCATGATCCCGAGGCTTTGGGAAGAAGGTGAGAAAACGACGCTTCCGATCGATACCATGCAAGGAAAATCGGTGTATATGCAACGTATTTCCACGTGCGTATATTTTACACTTGCGGTAGCGTTTTGTTGGCTGGCGCTTGCCTCGTCTTCCGACGTTTCCGGGTTTGCCTATTTTCAGTTTTAAAATGTAGAATATCGAATAACGGATATAATATGTAGTGTATGGAGAAAAACGAATGCCGAGGAAACCAAAACGACTATGCAGTTATCTCGGATGTTTGATGAGTAAAAAAATAGACGAAATTTGAAAATAGTCCATTCTTATATCCATTGGGAAATATGATTATTGAATTTGCGGAAAATTTCCGTTATAATGATGGTAACTTAGTTCAAAGGAGAATGGATATGAGGAAATTGATGAAAAGCGTACTTGCGCTTTTATTGAGCGCTTGTGTGCTTATGAGTGCTTCCTGTACCGTTTTTGACGGGATTGTCGGCTCGTTTGGCGGAAAGACAACGTATACCTGGTCACTTTGTAAGCTTGGGGAAGAGGTGGATTTCCATACGGAAGCGCAAAGAGCATATTTGTCGGACAAAGTGGATAACGTCTCTGCTTATGCAAACGGTACGGAAGAATTAAGTCGACCGCAAAGCATCGAGCTGAGTTGGGAAGTGACGTCCACTTCGACGAGCAAGCCGATGGTGACGGAATATACCTTGGAAATTGCCGCGAATAACGAGTTTACCGATTGCTTGCGTTATTACACGGAAGAAACTTTCTATGCGGTGTATAATTTGCAGATCGCCACCGATTATTATTGGCGTGTTACTTCTGAATTTTCGGACGGAACAAAGAGCGTTTCTCCGACGGAGCGTTTTTCCACAATGACCACAGGACCTCGTAATTTGTATGTGGACGGTATTACAAACATGCGCGATCTCGGCGGCTGGTTGTGCGAGGACGGTTCTCGTGTGAAGCAAGGGATGATTTATCGTTGCGGAAGGCTCAATAAAAATTCGGAGAAGACACCCGTGATCGAGATTTCCGAAGAAGGGAAGCGGGTGATGTTGGAAGAGCTTGGCATTCGCACGGAAATCGATTTACGACTTGTGGATAATAACGAAGTGGGGGGAATTGTGTCCAGTCCGCTTGGCGAGACGGTGAACTATTATTCCTGTCCCATGGAATGGAACGTCGGCAATATTTTCACGAAAAACGTCAAGATGGTGAAGCAGGTATTTGAAATTTTGGCGGATGAGCGCAATTATCCCATTATCTATCATTGCAGTATCGGAACGGACAGAACGGGGATGTTTGCCTTTTTGATCAACGGGCTTTTGGGAGTACCCGAAGAAGATTTGTATAGAGATTATCTCTTTTCTAATTTTGGCAATATCGGCAGTGCACGTTCGACGAGCGGTATTAAAGGTTCCTATGTGGCAACCATGAAGAAGGGAGAGGGAGAGACGTTGAGCGAACAGATCTACAATCGATTGGTTGAGTTTGGGATTCCTGCCGAATATTTGGATAAGGTGATTGCGTTGTTAAGCGAATAAGGCTTTGTCTGCGATCTATGAATTTAGGTAGGGGCTTGAAGATAACTTCAAGCTCCTTTTTGTATCCCGAAATATCA
>CAZRAS010000186.1:0-2130 GCA_964598045.1 uncultured Clostridia bacterium
CGGTACGAATTGCCGGAAGCGAAGCTCTTTTCGTGGATAAAATGAACGATAAAGCAAAGGAGCTCGGTGCGGAAGATACGCTGTTTGCAAACTGTACTGGATTGCCGAAAGAACCGCAATATTCCTGCGCTCGGGACGTTGCGATCATGCTGCGGAGTTTGCTCGAATACGAACAATATTATGAATTCGGTAAGGTTTGGACGGATAAATTCGAACATCCCAAAGGGAGATATACGGAGATTTCCAACACCAACAAACTCGTGCGTTTTTACGATGGTTGCGACGGAGGAAAGACAGGATTCACCAACGAAGCGGGATTTTGTTTGGCTGCAACGGCGAAACGTAACGATTTGCGGATTATTTCCGTCGTAATCGGGGAGGAGAGTAGCACCGACCGCTTTAACGACGTCAGAACGATGTTCGATTATGCTTTTGCAAATTATTCAAATACTCTTGTAGCGGAAGAGAACAAGGCACTCGAATACCCCCTTCTCATTTCCGGAGGAAAGGAAAAAACTGTGAATGTTTGTCCCGTTCGATCGATATATTCCCTGAAAAAACGCGGAGAGGAAAGTCTGTATCAAGCGGAAACGCATTTCGACAGAAGGACTGCCCCCGTTGAAAAAGGAGAACGAGTCGGGGAAATGATTTTGTTTCGAGATGGCGTGGAAGTGGACAGAGTGGATTTGATTGCCATGGAAAGCGTGCGAAAAGCGAATATCTTCGATCGATTGCAAGAAATTGCGCGAAATTGGAACGGTTGAAATGAAACTTGGCATTCGCCTTTGCGAAAAAACTTCGCAGAGGCGAATTTTTCTTGAAAAATAGGGAGTACATTTATTGCATTTTTCGATAAAATCTGCTACAATATTTTCATAAGATTATAGAGGTATTTTACCAATGAACGAGAGAGAGACTTTGAAAATCAATCAAGAGGGGCATTTAGAGATCGGAGGGGCGGACACCGTGGCGTTGGCGAAAGAGTTCGGCACTCCGCTGTACGTGTTCGATGAGGCGTATATTCGTCGTATGATGGGAGTCTATCGGGATACGCTTGCGGAAAAATACAATGGAAACGGGCTTGTACTTTACGCCTCGAAAGCCTTTTCCTGTCAAGCCGTCTATCGCATTGCCGACCAGGAAAATATCGGCATCGACGTAGTTTCGGGGGGAGAATTGTATACGGCGTTGAAAGCCGGCTTCCCGCCTGAGAAAATTTATATGCACGGGAATAATAAGCTCGATTATGAAATCGGGGAGGGATTGGACGCGAAAATCGGCTGTATCGTAGCGGACTCCTATTCCGAAATCGATAAGATCGATGCGGAAGCGGCAAAAAGAGGGATGGTGCAGACGATTTTGCTTCGCATCAATCCGGGGGTGGAAGCACATACGCACGCTTTCGTACAGACGGCGACGACGGACAGCAAGTTCGGCTTTTCCGTCATGGACGGTACAGCGGAAAAAATTACGGCGTACGCATTGACGAAAGAGCACGTCCGACTCGCCGGTTATCATTGTCATATCGGTTCACAGATTTTTGAAAAGGAATCCTTCGTCATTGCCGTGACGAAAGTGATGGATTTTGCCGCGGAAATGAAGAAAAAGCTTCAATTTACGATGAAGACGCTCAATTTGGGCGGTGGCTTCGGGATTTGGTACACGGACGAAGATAGAAAGATTCCGCCCGAAGGATATGCGGAATATTTGGAAGCGCTCATCGAAGAAGTGCGGAGAAAGGCTCGGGAGCTTGGTTTGACAGAACCTTTCCTTTTGATCGAACCCGGTCGTTCTATCGTCGGGGAAGCCGGTATTACTCTGTATACGGTCGGCGCAATCAAAGAGATTCCCGGGGTGAGGAAATACGTGGCGGTGGACGGCGGTATGTTCGACAATCCTCGTTTTGCTTTGTATGAATCCAAATATACACCCGTTTTGGCGAACAGAGGGAGGGAAGAATGTACGGAAATGGTATCGATCGCCGGAAAATGCTGCGAGAGCGGCGATATGATCGCCGTCAACGTGCATTTGCCCAAAGCGGAAAGAGGAGATATTCTCGCGATTCTTTCCACCGGTGCGTATAACTATTCCATGGCGATGAATTACAACCGCAACCCGATCCCGCCCGTC
>CAZRAS010000187.1:0-2118 GCA_964598045.1 uncultured Clostridia bacterium
CGTTTCCGCAAAGGGACAAAGTGCATTTTTGGACAAGTTGTTGCCGCTGTTTACCGAGGATGAATACGATATCTTCCGCCGTGGAAGAAATGCTAAAAAAGGGAGCAAAAGCAAGAGTGCGAGCGCGCTCGAATACAATCGTTCGACGGGTTTCGAAGGGGTGCTCGGGTACTTGTATCTAACGGGGCAGGAAGACCGCATTCGCGAATTACTTAGTTTTAGCGACGTGGAAAGTTTTTCGATCAAGCAGGAAAAAGCACCGTTTAAACCGGGGGTATTATAAGAGGATATTATGAAAACGGAAGGAAGAAACGCAGTTATCGAACTGTTGAAAACAGATAAAAACATCGACAAAATTTTATTGGAAAAGGGGGCACAGGGCTCTCTCGGATTGATTTTTGCGCAGGCTCGCAAAAAGAATATCCGTGTGCAATTCGTGGACAAGCAAGTGCTGGAAAAGGAGAGTGAAACCAAGCGTCATCAAGGGGTGATTGCGTTCACGACCGATTACGAGTATTACGAGCTTGACGATATCATCGAAAACAAAAAGAGCGAGAAGGGGGGATTTATCGTTCTTTGCGACGGGATCGAGGACGTGCATAATCTGGGTAGCATTATTCGTGTTTCCGAGTGCGCCGGGGCGGACGGTGTCGTCATTCCCAAATCAGGCTCGGCTTCGGTGACGGAGAGCGTGATTCGCATTTCTGCCGGAGCTGCGGAACATATGAAGGTGGCAAAAGTTTCCAACCTCAATCAAGCCGTGGAAAAGTTGCAAAAGAACGGCTACTGGGTGTACGCTTTGGAAGCGGGCGGCGAGGATATTTACGAGGAGAATTTCTCGGGGAACGTTGCGCTCATCGTCGGTGGGGAGGACAGCGGCGTGAAGAGATTAACGAAGGATAAGTGCGACAAGGTGTTGTCCATTCCTTTGCAGGGCAGAGTCAACTCGCTCAACGCCTCCGTGGCGCTCGGAATCGCAACGTACGAAGTGGTGAGAAATCGTTTGAAGAATTGATGAAAAATTCGTAAGGAGCATACCCATGGATGAGGTGAAAGAGAAAAAAACGGATGAAGAGTTGGTGAAGCTCTCGCAGACGGGGAACAAGCGCGCGACGGAGGAATTGCTCCTTCGACATTTCGGGCTCGTCCGCGGCATTGCACGTAGTTTTTTTCTGATCGGCGGAGAGACGGAAGACCTTATTCAAGAGGGAATGATCGGGTTGTATAACGCTATCGAGGATTACAAAGGAGCGGGGAAGAGTTTCAAAAACTTTGCCTACCTTTGCGTGTACAGGCGTATCATCGACGCCGTCAAGGCAGGCGCAAGACGAAAAAACGCACCCTTGAACGACGGGGTGAGTTTGCTCGTCGAAGACGAATGGGCAGATTCGGCGCTCAGCCCCGAGGATTTGCTTATTCTTAACGACGATAGACGAGAATTCCGTCAGAAAATGAGCGGTGTGTTGTCCGATTTCGAATTCAAAGTGACGACCATGTACATGGACGGGATGAGTCATGCGGAAATTTGCAAAGCGACGGGCAAGAGCACGAAGAGTGTGGACAATGCCATTCAGCGGAGTAAGAAGAAATTGCAGTCCGTGTTTAAAAAATAAAAACGAAGACGCCCATGGTTGAGTTGAAAAAGAGAAAAGAACGGAATGGCGTTCCGCTTGACGAGTAAAGAGAGCGGAGCGGGTAAAAGTAAGGAGCAAAGTTATGGCATATTTAGCGTTGTATCGTATGTTCCGTCCGACGAGCCTAAACGACGTCGTGCGACAGGAACATATCGTCACCGTATTGAAAAATCAAATCGAAACGGGGAGAGTGGGCCATGCCTACCTCTTCTGCGGACCGCGCGGAACGGGCAAGACGAGTATCGCGAAAATTTTTGCGCAAGCCATCAATTGCGATTCGCCCGTAGACGGATCGCCTTGCGGCAAATGCGCGCGATGTAAGGCGTTGAAAGATCCGTCCAACTTGGATATCACCGAGATCGACGCGGCGTCCAACAACGGCGTGGACGAGATGCGCGATCTGCGTGAAAAGGTGCAATATCCTCCCGTTGCGGGCAAGTATAAAGTCTTTATCATCGACGAGGTCCATATGCTTTCGCAGGGC
>CAZRAS010000188.1:0-2105 GCA_964598045.1 uncultured Clostridia bacterium
CCTTTCCATATAGGCAAGCTTCGTCGGACGAATCCCCGTAAGTGCCCCCCAAGGCATTTTTTCCTCGAACAGGTTGGATAAAATCTCATACAAACGAAGTTTCGCAAATCTGCGTTCCAAACGCTTATAGACAAGCTCGTTGCTCACCTGCCCCCTATCTATAAAAGAAAACGACTGCCCGTCAACGGTGAAATCATTGAAAAAAACGCCCTCTTCATAAGCAAAAGAGTGCGCGATTTCCAAAGGTCTGCGCTTGAATAAACGCACGACGTCCAACAATTCGTTTTCCAAAAATGCACAATTCGTTACAAACATATTCTATCTCCATCAAGGTTCACGATTTTTCAAATCTTTCCTCTGTCGATCACAAAAATCCGACGCCCTCGTTTTTTACACGTTGCGTAAAAACGGATTGGTTTCACGTTCCCGTTGTAAGGTCGTTTCTTCGTTATGTCCGGGATATACGGGATAATCTCCTTCCAATGCCGCCAATTTTTTCAAAGAAACACGCATTTCTTCGTCGTTCCCCGTCGGAAAATCCGTTCTCCCCATACTTCCTGCAAATAAGGTATCCCCCGTGAATAAATACATGGTGCCTTCATTTGAAGTAACCAGATAACAACAACTTCCCTTGGTGTGTCCGGGCGTCCACAATGCTTTTACTCGTACGCCTTCGATTGATTTTTCCTCGCCGTCGGCAAATATCTCGTCAATGCGAAAGGGAATCCTCGGCGCACAGAAATGCTCAAACAGATCGGCAGAAGTACCCACAAGTGCTCTTTCCTCCGCCGAACAATACACCCGTGCTCCGCTTTCCTGCAACGCGGCAACGCCGCCTACGTGATCGAAATGGCAATGGGTAAGCAACACCGCGCTTGCACAAAGTCCGCGTTTTAACAGTTCGCTTTCCACACGAGGTTGGGCAGGATCGATGACGATGGCATGTTTCCCGTCCTCCGTAAGCACGTAGGTATTCGCCCCGAACCCGCGAGGATATATCCTGATAATTTCCATACATCCTCCTTTCTTAAGAAAGCGAAGTGATACGATGTACGTCGTAAATACGCTTGTCCGCTTTCATCTTTTTAATCAGCAAATCCACCTCGGAAATATCCGCCAAAGAGACAGACGCTTCCAAAATCGCATCGTGATTTTTGTCGATTCGCCCGTTCACCGCGGTTATAGACAACTTCATATCGGACACGACTTGAGAAAGAACGGACAATGCGCCTCCTTGATCGGCTGCCCGAACGGAAATATTCGCATTGAATCGAGCTTTCGCCCCCGCCGCAATCTGCCAAGAAGCGGGGAGTAACCGTCCTTCTTCCACACATCGCATATTCGGACAATCCGCACGGTGAATCACCACCCCGCGTCCGCGAGAGGTGTATCCCACGATCTGATCGCCGGGCACGGGGGAACAGCAGCCTGCAAAGCGCAACAACATCCCCGTCTGTCCGTTGACGAGTACGCCACCCGTAGATTTGCCGACGCCCGTAGAGTGAATCTCAAACGCCGAAGGGGTTTCTCTCCTGTAAAAGTCAATCAACTTGAATAAGATTTGATTGACGGAAATAGAGCCGTATCCCACCGCCGCAAACATTTCTACCTGTTCGTTGAAAGAAAAACGCTCGCTAATGCGCTTAAAACTATCCTCGGTGAGCAGCGTGGACAACGTAAAGCCCTTCTTCTTGGCCTCTTCTTCCAGCTTAAGCTGCCCGATACGAATGTTTTCTTCTTTCAGCTCGTTCTTAAAAAACTGACGAATTTTCGCCTTCGCCGACGAGGATTTGATAAATTTAAGCCAGTCGCGAGAAGGCCCTTTGGAGTTTGGCGAAGTGATGACCTCGACCACGTCTCCCACTTCCAAGGTCGTATTCAAAGGCACGATTTTAGAATTGACGCGCGCACCCGTACAATGATTTCCCACTTCCGAGTGAATGGCGTACGCAAAATCAATAGGCGTCGCCTCCGGAGGCAGCGAAATTACCTTTCCGCGAGGCGTAAATACAAGCAGCTCGTGCGAGTAAAGCTCCGTTTTTAAGGCACTAATGAATTCTTTGGAGTCTTTCAAATCCCCCTGCCATTCCATCACTTCACGCAAC
>CAZRAS010000189.1:0-2089 GCA_964598045.1 uncultured Clostridia bacterium
CAAATCGTTAAGCGCCGCAAAAAACTCTTTGTTTTCCATGTATCTGTTCTCCTAATCAATTTTCGTAATTCTATTTACTCGTTACAAACCGAGCGCGTCAAAATCAATGGCGCGGCTGATTTTTGCAATCTTGCTCTTTTCAAATTTGAGTGTTTCGCCCTTGGCTTCGATGCTTACGCAATTTTCGTCGTGGTCGATCAACACGCCTTCAAACAGCTTTTTGCCCTGCATGGGCGCAAACAGTCTGACTTCCACTTTTTGTCCCATCGCCTTTTGATAATCTCTATCCGTCTTAAAAGGACGATCGAGCCCGGGGCTGGAAACGTTGAGGGTGTAAGGCACACCGAAAGTGGGATCGAGTTCATCCAACGCGACATCCACGGCACGATGGAATCTTTCGCAAGTGTCGAGATCGACACCTCCCTCGACGTCGATGAAGAAGGTGAGCGCAGGGTCTTTCCCCTGTTTGAATTCGATTTCCACGATTTCCACAGACTGTTCGTCTGCAATCGGCTGCACCGCAGCTTGAATTTCTTCGATAGATTTAATCTTCATTTTTCTCCTAACATGAAGATTGAGAGTGGCAGAACCACTCTCAATACTCATTTCTGAACTATTAAGTATCTTTATTATAACATTATTATAGGAATTAAGCAAGTGTTTTTTACGTGTTTTCCGAATTTTTTTATAAATTCCCGTCAATCGAGTCCGCCTTTCGCCTTCACCAGCTCGATAAAAACCTTTGCGGTAACGCAAGCGTCGTCAAATGCACGGTGGTGATTGAAGGTAAATCCGTAATGATCCGCAACGGTGTTCAGCTTGTAATTCGCAAGCTTACCGCGCAAAACTTCCTGCGCCAAAGCCAAGGTGTCGTACAACTTCTTGTCGAACATGTAACCGTTTTGTTCTCCGTAATAATGAACGAAACGATAATCGAAGTTGACGTTGTGTCCCACGAGAATTGCGCCGTCCGTAAACTTAAAGAAGTCTGCAAGTACCTTATCCACCTCGGGTGCGCCGTATAAATCCTCGTCGTGAATTCCCGTCAAATCGACGATTTCCGCCGGAAGTCTCTCTTTGCAAGCAATGAAGGAGGAGAATTTCTCCGCCATCTCCCCGTTCACAAGCTTGACGGCACCGATCTCGATGATCTTGTCCATCTTTCCCATGGCAGGGTTATTATTCAGCCCAGTCGTCTCCAAGTCGAATACGACGAAGACGTTGTCTTTGAGCTGTGCAGGCTTACTCAGGTCGTCAAACAACCCCGCCTGCGCGAAATCCACGTATTCTTCGGGAAACACCGTTCTATACGCCTTGGGTACGGGTTTCCCCTTTCTTTCCTTGGGCGTGAAGCCCTCAGGAGGCGCACCGTAATTGATTTTAGAAGCTTTGAACGAGATATGCCCTTTATATTCCTCGTTGGAACCGCTAATCACGATCTTATCCCCGATTTTAAGTTGTCGCACCTTCTCCACCGTCGCTTTTTTCGGAAAATAGGTGGTGCGAATCATCCCCGTATCGTCCGTCAAGGAAATAGAAAAACGACTTTTCTGTACGTCTATCCCCGTCGTTTCGTTGTGCTTCGTATACGCGATTTCCTCAATGAAATTAATTCTTCCGCATACGTTGTAAGCGCCGTCCACCGCCAGACAATCGGCAAGATATACGGCTTCTTTCAAAGGCTCGTCAAAGCCGTCGATCTTCTCATAACCCGCAATCGGGAAACGACGAATTTCCACGTATTCCGTCTCCTCGGTATCTTCGGGCACCTCCTCCAAAAGAGAAGCGTCGGGCGCTGTTTTCTCCACGATGCGCACATTCCCGTAAAAACTACCGCAATAGATACTCGATAAATACCTGCTTATCTCGTCCAAGATTTTCCCCGAAGTGAAGAGGGTCTGTTCTCCGGCGGCGATATCCACGAAAAAATTGGCACCGCTCGTCAACATTTTTACCTCGATATTTTGCGGCTCCAAAAAGGCGGAAGCCGCAGGAAACACCTTTTGCACGTACTCGAAAATACGTGTCTTAATCCCTTCCTGATCGGGCACTCTCTTTACGATTTTCACCCTTGCACTCATGCCCGTCG
>CAZRAS010000190.1:0-2077 GCA_964598045.1 uncultured Clostridia bacterium
TCTTGTTGTCAGTATTGCTACCTGCAGAACCTACGGGAGTAAAATCTTCCGCAAACGTACAGGTGAAGTCCTGACCGTCGTCGCCTTCCTTAGTATGGAAGTAGTAATGGGTGCTATTCTTCATTTTAGCCACGTTAAGTTTTGCCGTAAAGGTCTTGTCTGCCTTCATTGTAACGTCTATGGTGTAGTCCACAGACTCCCAAGAACCTCTTTCAGTACAGTTATTGAACCAAGCTTTTACGTTTGCGCTTGCTTGATCAACGGTACCTGCGCCATAGTATATACCGTCTACAACGATGTAAACAGTGTCGTTTTCCAAAAGAAGTCTTGCATTGTAGAATTCCTGAGGAGAGGTAACGGCCTTTGCAAGTTTAACTTCTACCTGCTTACCGCCGAAGCTTACGGTGAATTTCGTATCGCCGACTGCAAATTCGGAACCGTTTTCGTAACCGATCGTATAATCGGTGATGATTTCATCGCCAAGCACATATTTTGCGGTAACTTTCAAGAGAGAGGTGTCCACCTTCTGTCCTTCGAAATAAGTCAAATCGGGTGCTTCTACAACGATTTCGTTGAGCGTCTTTTCAACGGTAATATTGATGTTGATATCACGCGTACCCATGGTAATTTTATAGGAACCGTCTTCCTGCTTCTTTGCACCGCTTACGTTGCCGACCGTGTAGCCTTCTTTCGCGGTTACCTTGAAAGAAAACGTTCCTTCTTCTTCCAACTGCGTAGGCAACGCGGTTGCGTCTACGGGCGTAACGGTGACCAACGTGGAATCATATTTCCAGTTAATTGCATGGGAAGTTTTTTCTTCTACCGAGGATCCGAAGAAATCACCGATAATAGGAAGTCCCGACAATACGTCACAAGACGTTGCTGCTGCCATCGTAGCACCGATCGTAAGTGCCGCAAAGATGGACATTAAAGTTCTTTTTTTCATAAAATGCTCCTTATTTACGTTTTTTAGCTTTTCGCTATGTCACTATGATACCATCAGTGATGTATAAATGCAATATCCACTTTTTAAAAATAGACTATTAATATACTCTTTCCGTAAATAGGTCATTTTATTCTCTAACTCCCTTCCGCCCATGGCTCCCTTGCCCTTGGCTCCCTTGTGTAAAGGGAGCTGGCAGCGTCAGCTGCCTGAGGGATTGTCCGAGGAATTGTTAAATATTTCTTTTTTCTTCAACCCCTCCGTCACGGCTTTGCCGTGCCACCTCCCCTTGCACAGGGGAGGCTTAATAAGGCGTAGGTTCGCCGTCTCCACCCTTACACAGGGGAGGCTTTGATTGCCCACTATAAATTTTCCGCCCGCTTGCTCTCTAAATAGGCAAACGGGCGGTTTCTCATACTTTCTTATTTTCGATCCGCAAAGTAATCGATTTTCATCGCTTTCTTCACTTCGGAAAGGGTTTGCGCTGCCACTCGGCGCGCCTCTTCGCTTCCTCTATATAACATATCCCAAATGGCAGGAATATCCTGCGCAAGTTCTTCTCGTCTCGTACGGATGGGTTCGATCACTTCCTGCATCACGGCATTGAGCAACTTCTTCACCTTCATATCCCCGAGACCGCCGCGTTCGTAATGCGCCTTGAGTTCTTCCAAATTCTTGTATTCGGGCAGGTATTTCGCAAAATGTTCGTCGGTGGCAAACGCTTCCAAATAAATAAACGTCGGGTTATCCTTGGTGTTGCCGGGATCGCTCACTTTGATGTGGTTGGGATCGGTGTACATCCCCATCACCTTGCGTTTGATCTCCTCCGCGCTGTCGGAAAGATAGATGCAATTGCCAAGCGATTTGCTCATCTTTGCCATTCCGTCCGTGCCGGGTAAGCGCAAGCATACTTTATTTTCGGGAAGCACTGCTTTGGGTTCTATCAGCGTTTCCCCGTACAGCCCGTTAAAGCTTCTCACGATCTCGCGCGCCTGTTCGAGCATGGGCAATTGATCTTCCCCTACGGGTACGGTGGTTGCTTTGAATGCCGTAATATCCGCCGTCTGAGAGATCGGATAGCTCAAAAAGCCCATAGGAATGGACAACGCAAAATCTTTCTGTTTTAATTCCGCC
>CAZRAS010000191.1:0-2072 GCA_964598045.1 uncultured Clostridia bacterium
AGCGCGTCCTTGGTAAGGACGAGGTCGGCGGTTCAAATCCGCCTAGTAGCTCCATAAACAGAACACTTCGGTGTTCTGTTTTATTTTTATTATATTACAGGAGAAAAAGACGTATGAAGAAACTGAAAAGATTTTTTCGCTATTACAGACCGCATAAAAAGCTGTTTTTGCTCGATTTGATTTGTTCCTTTTTGATTTCTGTGTGCAATATGTTTTATCCCATGATTGCGCGCAACATCATGAACGATTACGTGCCGAACGAGAATCTTCGTCTATTGATCACTTGGGCGATTGCGCTTGCCGTCATTTACGCGGTGAAATGCGTGCTCACTTATATCGTCGGGTATTGGGGACACGTTTTGGGGGTACGTATTCAAGGGGATATGCGTCAGGATTTGTTTGCGCATATAGAAACGTTGCCTTTTTCCTATTTTGACGAGAATAAGACGGGGAGCATCATGTCGCGTATCCTTAACGATTTATTCGAAGTGTCCGAGCTTGCGCATCACGGTCCCGAGGACGTATTCAATTCCCTTATTTCCATTATCGGGGCTCTTGCAATGCTTTGTTTGATCAATCCTTGGCTGGCGTTGATCGTTCTTTGTTATGTGCCGTTTATGATTTTCTTTGCGGCAAAAGCGAGAACGAAGATGAATCGTGCCTTTGACGATTCGAGACAAAAGGTGGCGCTTTTAAATGCGGAGATCGAGTCTTCCGTATCGGGCGTTCGCGTCTCCAAGGCGTATAATGCAAAGGAAACAGAATATGAAAAGTTTGAAAACGTCAACGGGCAATTCAAAAAGGCAAGAAGTCAATCTTATCGTGCGATGGGCGGTTTTCAAGCGGGTATGTCGGCGTTTAATGATTATCTGTATCTGATTGCCTTGGTGGCAGGAGGGTTGTTGTTCTATTTTAAGGTGATCAGCGGACCTGATTTTACGGCATTTATTCTGTATATTACGATGCTTTTGACTCCCATTCGCACCCTGATCAATCTGTTTGAGCAAATTCAGGACGGATTGACGGGCTTTAACCGCTTTTGCGAGTTGTTGGATACACCTTCCGAATATGAACCCGAGATGCCCGTGCAAGACGATTTGGACGGGGATATCGTATTCGATCACGTGAGTTTCGGGTATAAGAGCTCGGACGGAAAGGACGGAGAAGTGCTGAAAAACGTTTCGTTTACCGTCAAAAAGGGACAAACGGTGGCGTTCGTCGGCTCGTCCGGGGGTGGAAAGACGACGATTTGCAATTTGTTGCCTCGTTTTTACGTGTGTAACGACGGAGTGATTTCTATTGGCGGCACGGATATCAACGCCGTAACTTCTCGGGATTTGCGTGCGAAGATCGCCTTTGTGGCGCAAGACGTATTTTTATTTTCGGGAACCATTCGCGAAAATATCAAATACGGCTCCTTTCATAAGTCGGAAGAAGAAATGTTGGAAGCGGCAAAGCGTGCGAATATCCACGAGTATGTCATGAGTCTGCCTAACGGGTACGATACCGAAGTCGGAGAACGGGGTGTGAAGCTTTCTGGGGGACAAAAACAACGCATTTCGATTGCCCGCGCCTTTTTGAAAGATCCGGATATTTTGATTCTAGACGAGGCAACGAGTGCACTCGATAACATGACGGAAATGCAAATCCAAAAGGCTCTTAGCGAATTGACGGTCGGCAGAACCACGCTCGTAGTGGCACATCGACTTTCCACCGTTAAGAATGCGGACGAAATTCTCGTTTTGGAAAACGGGGAGATTACCCAGCGCGGTTCGCATGAGGAGTTGCTCGAACAGGGCGGCTTGTATGCGGAATTGTATCGATATCAGTTCAAAGAATGAAAAATAAGGGGTAACAACTTGACGGATTTTGCCCGTGGATGGAGCGGTATCCTTTCGGATTGCAGCGTTTTCGACAAAGAAACGTTGGGATAACGATTGGGTGAATTGTCAAACTAAGTGCAACACTTTTTAAGAAAAAGTTCAAATAAATCTTGTGGTTTTTGAAAATTTAATATCTTGAGAGTGTAAAATAAAGTGTGTAAGTAAAAAAATAAGGCTTACACACTTTTC
>CAZRAS010000192.1:0-2041 GCA_964598045.1 uncultured Clostridia bacterium
GGTTCGTATTATTCTTGTCTGGTGCCGAAGGTGGGACTTGAACCCACACGTTGTCGCCAACAACGGATTTTGAGTCCGTCGCGTCTGCCATTCCACCACTTCGGCATGTCTCACGCGGAAAGCTTATTTATTATAGTACATTTTAAAAAAAAAAGCAAGCATTTGAAGGTACTTTTTTGAAAATTTTCTCAATTCTCTTGCGATTTTTTTTAATTCGTGGTAAAATAGTGTATAGAGAAACACAGAAAGGATCAATCACTCATGGAAAAATTCGTATTAATTGACGGTAACAGCTTACTCAATCGCGCGTTTTATGCAACGCCCGGATTTACGACGAAAGAGGGAATCCCTACGAACGGCGTATTCGGGTTTATAAAATTGCTGCTCAAAATCTTATCGGATAAAAATCCTGCCTATCTTGCCGTGGCATTCGATTTGCCCGAGCCGACCTTCCGTCATAAAATGTACGATGCCTATAAAGCGGGTAGAAAACCGATGCCTGAGGAGCTTGCCGTGCAATTTCCCATTCTCAAAGACGTACTGCGTATTATGGGCGTGAAGATTTGCGAATTGAGCGGCTATGAGGCGGATGATATTATCGGTACGCTCTCTCGAAAATTTGACGTGCACAGCTATATTTATACGGGGGATCGCGATTCCTATCAATTGGTGAACGATAAAACGACCGTTTGCTATACGCGAAAAGGAGTCAGCGATTTATTGGAGCTGTCGAACGTGAATTTTAAGGATGAAATCGGATTGGAACCTTTGCAGATTATTGACGAAAAAGCGTTGATGGGGGATAAATCGGATAATATTCCCGGGGTCGCAGGAATCGGAGAAAAATCGGCATTGACGCTTCTTCAAAACTATCATGACGTAAACGGCGTTTACGCACATTTGGAGGAAATCGGCGGCGCTTTGCATAGAAAGTTGACGGATGGCAGAGCGTCGGCGTTCTTTTCCAAGAAATTGGCAACGATCGACGTACACGTCCCCCTTCAAATCGCCTTACAGGAATGTGTAATCAAAACCCCGTTCCCGTATGCGCTTAAAGAAAAATTTGCGGAATTGGAATTTAAGACTTTGCTTACGCAAAAGATTTATGAAGACGGCAATGCCGCGGAAGAAAATTCAACGGCTGAGACGAAAAAGAAAAAAATCGAAATTCAAGAAATTCTGCCGACTTCCGTCTCGGAGGTCAAAGAAGTGTTGATTCATTCGACGGCTAAGGAAATTGCTCTTTATTGGACGGAAAAGGAGTTTCGGCTCTATTTGCCCGAAGACAGTGCGACGAACGAATACTTTTTGCCGATTAGAGTCGGATTGTTAGACGTTGGATTTTCCGATTATGAGTTAACTCCTTTGTTGCAAGCGATTTGCGAGGGCGACCGCAAAGTCCTTTCTTACAATACAAAAGAGTTTATGCATCAACTGCATTATTATGATTTGCAATGTAAGGCCGCCTATGAAGACGTGGGGATTTTGAAATGCCTTTCCGACGGACTGAGCAATATGGACGGGTTGGATTTTTGCTTAAACTATTTCTCCCTTCCCGAACAGAATAAAGCGTACGGCGTATACTGGTTATACAAATATTATACGGGGCATTTGAACGCCAAAGAGCAAGCGCTCTATACAGAGGTGGAATTGCCCTTGGTGCGCGTGCTGTTTGATATGGAACGTGAAGGCGTTTGCGTGGACGGCAACACGTTGCAGACTCTTTCTCAAAAGTATAAAGCGGAAATCGAAGAGCTTACGGAAAAGATATATCAGGCTGCCGGAATGAAGTTTAATATCAATTCTACTCAACAGCTCGGAAAAATTCTGTTTGAAAAGCTGAGAATCGGTGCTGGTACGAAGAAAAAAGAGACGAAAAACTATAAAACAACGGCGGAAGAACTTGAAAAATATGCGGACGAACATGAAATCATACGCTTAATTTTACGGTATCGAAAAATTCAGAAAACCGTCTCTACCTATAGCGACGGATTTAAGCCGCTGATTCAAAACGGAAAAGTGCATACGACCTACAATCAAA
>CAZRAS010000193.1:0-2026 GCA_964598045.1 uncultured Clostridia bacterium
GTTTGGCGGAAGGAATTGCGGTGCAGGCGGACGTGACCTTGTGCCTCGGAGAACTGAAGACGGGTTTGTTTTTAGGAGACGGCATCGATCATGTCGGAAAAATCAAACGAGCGGATATACAAATTCAGTTGCCGCCTGAAACTCGTTATGCGCGATTGATGGACGATGCGGAAGCGCATGCGCTTTTGCCTGTTCGGAAACGCAATTCTCATAAGGGCACGTACGGCAGGGCTGCTATCGTTGCCGGGAGTATGGAATATACGGGTGCGGCGTGGTTGTCGGCAGCGGCTTGTCTGCGGTCGGGTGTGGGATACACGACGTTGTTTTTGCCGAGTCGCCTGATTCCGTTCTATCTGCTAAAAACACCCGAAATTCTTTTGAGAAGCACGAACGACGGGGATATGTATGCGTTCAATGAGGAAAAAATGTGCGAATTGTTGCGATACGATTCGATTGCGTACGGCATGGGCATGGGGACAAGCGAAGAGGTGGCTTCGGGAGCAACGTGGTTGCTCGCGCATTATGAAGGTAAACTTTTGCTCGATGCCGACGGATTGAACAGTTTGGCGACGTATCGTAAGGAAGAGCTTGCTCGAATTTTCGCCTGCAAAAAATGCGACGTCGTATTGACGCCGCATTGCCTGGAATTTTCCCGTTTGACGGGAATAGGAGTAAAGGAGCTGATAAGGGACGGATACGCAGCGGCGCAGTCCGTGGCGGAAAAATGGAAAGTGACCATACTTTTGAAAAATGCCGTTTCCGTGTTGACGAACGGGGAAAGGACGACGCTTTGTCCGGCGGGTTGTTCCGCTCAAGCAAAGGGGGGAAGCGGCGACGTGCTTTCCGGTGTCATTGCAGGTCTTTGCGCGACGGGGCTTTCGATTTATGACGGGAGCGCTTTGGGTACCTATCTTTGCGGTCGCGCTGCGGAACTTGCCGCCGAGACGCTTGGAGAATATTCCGCCACGCCGAGTGACGTCATTGCGTGTTTGGGGAAGGCGTTTTTACTCATAACCCAAAATGCGAATGCATAGAGCGGCAAGAAGCAGGATTCCCCCGAACAAGATATAGTAGTAGGGGAAAGGACTGATAAACGCTGTGAGCAATGTGAGCGTTGCCGCCAAAAGAAATCGTCTTGCATTGGCTTTGGAAAACCAAAGTTTGTATTTTCGTTTCCCTTTTTGTTTCACTTTCTCTCCTAAAAATACTTGCGGTAAGCCGTCGTTTTCTTTCAAGAAAGCGTACACGCGTTCTCCTGTGAATACTTGAATTTCCAAATCGAGCGCAAGGGATTTGGCGGTGTCTTCTATTGTATTGCAAAACAGAATTTTTTGTTTTTTTGTGTTGATGCGAGAAAAACGCAACACCTCGTCTACGCCTACGGGCGTAAAGGAGAAGCGTAAATTATACAGTGCTTCTTGGGTGTAGAGTCGAAGAGATCCGAATTTTTTTGCAGGGAATTCTGTCGTGGAGAGTCTTTGAATGAAGAATCTTGTTTTTTCCTCGTCGCTTAAAAAGAGCAGGTGCCGCAGAAGTTTTTCTTTTTGAATTTCGTCCGACTTTTTCAAAAAATAAGTTCTGCGTTTGCTTTGCATAAACGCGCCGACGGAAAGACTTGCCAGTCCCCCGCAAAAAAGGGAGAGGAGGACGGCGACGAAAAGTTCGATTTTTAAGTAACGAAAGAGACAGAGGGTGAAAAGCGAGGTCGATAAAAAGGTGAAAATAAGATCGGAAATAAAAGCTGATTTTTTCATGTTTTGATTTTTGACCGATTTCTCTGTATTTATACTTGAAAAAACTGAAAAAATTTGCTATACTAGATAGGAATAATCCGAACCCGATTTTAATCGGCGAATTTCGCCGAATACTGCGTTAAAATCCTTGAAAAACCGTTTGGTTGTTCTGCGGTTTTCGCCTTGCCTTCGTCTGAAATTCGCCTGATGGAAATTGCTTCGCACCGCAAAGAGCGTATTTTCGAGAAATATTTTTGCGAGGAGGAAGCAGACATACCTGCGTATTTCAATGA
>CAZRAS010000194.1:0-2002 GCA_964598045.1 uncultured Clostridia bacterium
GCGGTGGACGACGCGCATAACACGAGAGACGACAATGTGCCTCCCTATCTCAAAGATAACAGCTATGGAAGTAAGGAAGATAAGGAGAACAGCAAGGCGTATAAGTATCCGCATAACTACGGCGGCTATGTGGAGCAACAGTATCTTCCCGATTCGCTGAAAGATAAAGTTTACTACGTGCCCGGGGCGAACGGCTACGAAAACGAAGTGAAGGAAATTCGTAAAAGAAAGGGTAAAAAACAATAAACGACGGTACCATGTACGCGTTGGAGGGGACGAGTTATGAAATGTTTATATTGTAACTGTACGGAAAATAAAGTGGTGGATTCTCGTGCTGCAGACGAGGATAACGCTATCAGGCGGCGCAGGGAATGCGTAGGATGCGGACGTAGATTTACCACCTACGAAACGATCGAGTTTACCCCCGTCGTGGTGGTGAAGAACAACGGAATGCGCCAATCTTTCAATCCCGATAAGATTCGCAACGGGATCATTAAGTCCTGCGAAAAGCGCCCCGTTTCCATTCAGGTCATCGACGAGATTGTAACGGACATTTCCAAGGCGATTTATAACAGTATGGAAAGCGAGGTTACCACCAAACAAATCGGAGAGATGGTGATGGAAAGGTTGAAAAAAGTGGATGAGGTTGCGTATGTGCGTTATGCTTCGGTGTATCGCTCGTTTAAGGACATCAGCTCCTTTATGACGGAACTTAAACAGATGATGAAAACGGAAAAGAAGAAAGATGACAACGCATAATCGGACGACTCGAAGTGTCGCTGTCGGCGGAGTGACGATCGGCGGCGGTTCGGAAATTAAAATTCAATCGATGACGACGACGAAAACGTCGGACGTGATAAGGACGGTGGCACAGATCACCGCTCTTCAAAACAGCGGATGCGAAATCGTTCGCGTGGCGATTGCGGACGAAGGGGACACTCTTGCGCTTGCAAAGATTAAGGATTCGATTGCGATTCCGCTTGTTGCGGATATCCATTTTTCTCCCAAGTTGGCTGCGCTTGCGATCGAAAAGGGTGCCGATAAAATTCGCATCAACCCCGGCAATATCGGGGGCGAACGGGAGATTCGATACGTGGCGGATTGCGTAAAAGCACATCACGTACCCGTGCGCGTAGGTTCGAATTCGGGAAGCATTGAAAAGCATTTTCTTGAAAAATACGGCAGAAGTGCACAAGCTTTGGTGGAAAGTGCCCTTGATAACGTGCGTATTTTGGAAAAATTCGGGGTGGAAAATCTTGTCGTTTCCGTGAAAGCTTCGGACGTACCTACTATGGTGGACGCATACACGGATATTGCGAAGCACATAAATTACCCGTTACATCTCGGGGTGACGGAATCGGGAACGAAAGAGCTTGGCATTGCAAAATCCGCCGTCGGTATCGGTAGTTTGCTCTTGCAAGGAATCGGCGATACCATACGCGTGTCGCTCACCGACGATCCCGTGGAAGAAGTGCGTGCGGCGAAAAATATTTTGCGGGCGTGCGGACTGGAAAAGGACTACGTGGAGGTGGTATCTTGCCCCACGTGCGGTCGTTGCGAATGGGAGAGTATGGCGTTGGCGGAGAAGGTGACTCGTTTCGTGCGTCCGTATAAGAAGAGGTTGAAAATCGCCGTGATGGGGTGCGTCGTGAACGGTCCCGGGGAGGCGACGGATGCGGATTTGGGAATAGCCGGAGGAAAAAACGGCTGTCTTCTGTTCAAGAAGGGCGAAGTGTATAAAAAAGTGCCTTCGGAGGGCGCGGAAGAAGAATTTTTTAAGGAAATCAAGGTGTTGTTAGATGGCGAGTAGAGTGCGGGAATTTTTAGAAGAAATTCGCAAATGCGAGGGATTGCAAAACGCGATTCTCTGCGGAATCAATATCATAAAACGAGAGAATACGGCGGAATTTCTCCTTGTGACGGACAAGACGTATACCGTCCGTGACGAGGAAAGAGCGCGCGTCGTTTGTGAAAATTATTTGCCGACGGGCATGAGTGCAAG
>CAZRAS010000195.1:0-1999 GCA_964598045.1 uncultured Clostridia bacterium
GAACGATAAATAAGAAAATAACGGAAAGGCGAACTCGTTTCGCCTTTCCTCACAAAATAAGAAAAACTTAGGAGAAAATATATATTATGCGTAAACCTATTATTGCAGGTAACTGGAAAATGAACAACACCGCCTCCCAAGGCGTAGCACTCGTGAAAGCGATCGCTCCCCTCGTGACCGAAGCAAATTGCGACGTCGTCGTATGCGTTCCCGCCATCGACATTCCCGCTGTCAGCGAAGCACTTAAAGGCACGAACATCAAGCTCGGCGCAGAAAACGTACACTTCGCAGACAAAGGCGCTTATACGGGGGAAATCTCCGCGGCAATGCTCCTCGAATACGGCGTGGAATACGTCATCATCGGACACAGCGAACGCCGTCAATATTTCGGAGAAACAGACGAGACGGTGAATAAGAGAACTCTCACCGCTCTTGCAAACGGACTTACCCCCATCGTCTGCATCGGCGAGTCCTTAGAAGAAAGAGAAACAGGCAAGACGGAAGAAGTCCTTGCGACCCAGATCCACGAAGGATTGAAGGGCATCGAAGATATCAAGAAGATTGTCATCGCATACGAACCCGTATGGGCAATCGGCACCGGCAAAACGGCTACAGCCGAACAGGCCAACGAAACAATCGCATTCATCCGCAAAACGGTGGGTGAAATGTTCTGCCCCAAGTGTGCGGACGCCCTTCGCATTCAGTACGGCGGCAGCATGAACGCAGGCAACTGCAAAGAACTTATGGCAATGCCCGAAATCGACGGCGGACTTATCGGCGGCGCTTCCTTGAAAGCTCCCGATTTCGCTGCAATCGTGAACTTCGACAAGTAAGTTTCATTCAAAACAACGGGGGCAGGTATGCGTTGAACACGCATCTGCCCTCTATTTAAGATCGGTTAACACCGAAAACAGGAGTAAACATGAAAAAACCTTATGCAATTATTATCATGGACGGATACGGCATCAATCCTTCCGTAAACGGTAACGCCATCATCAAAGACGGCAGCAAGTATGTCAATGAACTCAAAAATAAGTATCCTTCCTCACAGCTCGGCGCAAGCGGTATGTCCGTGGGGCTTCCCGACGGCCAAATGGGCAACAGTGAAGTAGGTCACCTTAACATCGGCGCAGGTCGCATCGTCTATCAGGATTTGACGAAGATCACCAAGGACATCCGCAACGGTGAATTCTTCAAAAACGCAGAGCTTTTGCGTGCCATACATGCAGCTAAGTCGAACGATAAAAAGCTCCATTTATTCGGCCTTGTTTCGACGGGCGGCGTACACAGCCATATCGAACACCTTTACGCACTTGTGGAAATGGCGAAAAAGGAAGGGCTTGACAATGTCTATATCCACGCGTTCACCGACGGACGCGACGTCGCCCCCACTTCGGGCGCAGGTTTTTTGAAGGACTTGCAAGACAAACTCGACGAACTCGGCTTCGGTAAAATCGCTTCCGTCGCAGGCAGATATTACGCCATGGACCGCGACAACAACTGGGACAGAGAAGAGAAAGCGTACGATATGCTCACTCTCGGCACAGGCGTACAGTTCGAAGGTAGCGCGGAAGACGCCGCAAAAGCTTCTTATGAAAACGGAGTGACGGACGAATTTATTTTGCCCACCAACCTCACCGAAAACGGAAAACCCGTGGCGTTGATCGGTCAGGGAGACAGCATTATCTGTTTTAATTTCCGTCCCGACAGAGCAAGACAAATTTCCAGACTTTTCTCTCAAAAAGAATTCCCCTTTACGGACGCAAAGACGGGGACCACCCTCGGTTTTGAACGCAAGACGGGCTTCCTTGCCCCCACCTACGTAGGCTTTGCCGTATACGATTCTTCCTTCGAGAACGTCGGCGTCGCATTCCCTCCCGACGACATCAACAACACGTTGCCTCAGTATATTTCCTCTTTGGGCTTGAAACAGCTTCACATTGCCGAAACGGAAAAATACGCCCACGTAACCTTCTTCTTCAACGCGAAGTTGGAAGCT
>CAZRAS010000196.1:0-1998 GCA_964598045.1 uncultured Clostridia bacterium
CGCCGTAGAAAGTGAAATCTGCCTTTTGCGGATAGACTCTGTCGTTTACGGAGTTGTCCACTTCCACGACGAGTTCGTTTTCCTCGTTCAGTTGCTCGGTGATATCGAAGCGAAAGGTGGAATAGCCGCCGTCATGGGTGCCGATAAGTTGTTCGTTCAAAAGGACGCGCGCGGATGCGTTTACGCCGGCAAAGTCAATGTAGACGCGTTCGTCTGTGGTGTACTCGGGGGCGGTAAACTTCTTTTTATAAACGCAAGTGCCTCGTCTGTAATCGTTTCCGCCGTCTTGTCCGTCCACGTTGTTCCAGGTGTGGGGAAGATCGAGTCGGATGTCTTTCTCGTCAAAATAATAAAAGGTCCAGTCCTTGTTGATGAGGAATTCTTTTCTCATTGTATACTCCTAAATATGGTTTAGAAAAATTTCCCCCCTTTGTCCTGTTTGCAAGGCAAAGGGGATTGCTGTTTCAAAATAGTTGTTTACTTGTTTTTCGCTGCTTTATATGCTTTTTTTGCCGCTTTGAAGTTTTTCTTTTCCGTTTTAATTTTGCAATTGCCGCGAATCCAGAGGATAACGGAAATCACGGCGATGATTCCGAATACCCAGCTTGCGATTTGGCAAACGTCGATGACGATGAGGGTGGTTCTCTTTACGGTCGTGTTTTTGCCGAGCTTGTTGATGCCGGAGGAATTCGCAAGCGCGTAAAGGTTATGATGCATGGCTTCTACCATTGCGTTTACGACGACGGGATCGGCTGTTGCACCTTCCAATGCGCTCGTAGCATACCAAAGCATTGCGTCGAAGCAGGTGACGCCGCCGGCGAGGATTGCGTCTACGGAGTTGGTGTAGGTAACGAGGATGTTATCGGTGATGGACATACCTTTGTTGCCCCATTCACGGCGCATGATGTTGGTCATAAGTCCGAAATGTGCACCCGACCAGGTTGTGCCCCAACGGGTGTAGGCGGTCATAACGCCGTTACCGTCGCTTTCTTCCAAGGATTTCTGGAAAGCTTTGAGGTAGATTTCACGGGCTGCCTGTTCGCCGATCCACGCTGCCTGACCGAGACGGTCTTGTTCGGTGTCGTTAAGCGCAAAGTGCTTCATGACGACGTCAACGCCTTTCTTTTGGATGCCGCCGACTTCTGCGCCGCCCATTTCTCCTGCGAGGTAGCCGTCTTCGGAATAATATTCGAAGTTGCGTCCGCCGTAAGGAGTACGATGAGTGTTTGCGCCGGGACCGTAGAGACAGGTTACGCCTGCCCACAAGCAATCGTTGCCGATGATGTTGCCCACTTTTTCAATGAGTTCTCTGTTGAAGGTTGCCGCCATTACGTCTTCGGAGGTGAAAGCGGTTGCGTCCATCTGCGTCTTGTCGGAAGCGATCAGACCTGCCGTTAAGCCCTGAGGACCGTTTTCGTCACGAGTACCGGGTGCGTGAATGGATTCGACGGGCATTCTCCAGTGGAAGCAATCGCCGATTTCGACGAGTTCTTCGATTGTGAGATTTGCAAGGAGAGTTTTCCAAAGGGGATCGTCATATGCGATCGTTCCGATATAGGAATTGTTTTCGTCGAAACGAAGGACGTCGAAGAGTTTCGTGCCGTTGTTTGCATTGAGCGTAGGCATCTTGCTCCAATCGCTGTTGAATACGGAGTTTTCTTCGTGATATGCGATTGCGTCTTCGTAATATTCAGGCATGGTTGCATAACGACCTTCCTGCAATTCTTCGATCATTTGATCGTTCAAGGTAAGTTTATAATCTTTATAGTATTCGCCTTTTTCGGGGGTAGGGAAAGTACCTGCCCAGTCGTTACGAGTCAGGAAGGTTACGGTGCCTTCGCCGAAATATTGATTAGGATCGGCGTCTTCGAGCTGGTTGGTAATCGCCGTGCCGTTCAAAGAGGTCGCAAACGTCGTTGCGTCGAATTCCGCCTGTTCCCAGGTAGCAACCAATTTCGCATTGCCGTTCTTATCCATGCCGTTTTCCGTCGTGTATTC
>CAZRAS010000197.1:0-1947 GCA_964598045.1 uncultured Clostridia bacterium
GGTGAGAATCGCCTTATCGGACGCTCTGCCCTCACGCTTTTTGAAGCCGCCGGGGATCTTACCCACAGCGAACATTTTTTCTTCATAATCTACGGAAAGGGGGAAGAAATCCATACCCTCTCTCGCCGTTTCACTCATACATACGGATACGTGCACCGCCGTTTCACCGCAACGTACCAAACAAGCACCGTTTGCCTGTTCTGCATACTTGCCGACCTCTACGATCAATTCCCTACCCGCATACGTGGTTTTGAATACTCTGCTGTTTTCTAAATTTGGCATTTTACTTTACTCCTTATTCTTGAATTCTTTTTTGTTCTTGTTCGCCATCGTCACCCGACGAGAGCGAGGGCTGCGAGATGGGTTGGATTTCGCCTTGCCAAAGCTTGTCCAAAAGCACCAAAACGCCGTTTTTTGTTCTGAGATATATCAAAAAAGAGCGAGTTAAAATAACCCACTCTTCCGTGTTTCATCTTATTTACGAAGACCCAACGCTTCCACGATTGCTCTGTATCTTGCGATGTCTTTTGCTTTAAGATAGTCGAGAAGACCGCGGCGTTTACCTACCATTTTCAAAAGGCCGCGACGGGAATGGTTATCCTGTTTGTTAGCCTTAAGGTGTTCGTTAAGGTGATTGATACGATAGGTCAAAAGAGCGATCTGTACTTCGGGGGAACCCGTGTCACCTTCGTGCGTTGCGAATTTCGCGATGATTTCGTTTTTTTCCATTTTTTTATCCTCCTGTATGGAAATTATACTTGCGTACTGCCGAGTAGGCGTGGAGAATCAAACCACTCAGTCAGCCGTTACCATAATATTTTAGCACTTTCAATATAAAAAGTAAATCAAAATCAGCCCGTTTTTACAATTATTTTGCCATTATTCGAAAAATTCTTTGCGTTTTCGAATAATGGCATCGACGTTTTCGATATACGTCCTCAAATCCTTTTGAGAAGCGCATCGTTGAATCAAACCCTTTTCCGTATATACACGTTTGGAAACGGCATTCGCCCCCACGGCAAGATTATCCGCCGTCTCTTCCATAATATCGATATTATACACGCACGCTTTGCCCGGTTTCGTCCAACCCACGTTTTCGTTGTTGCCCACTTGATATTTTTGGCGATACATATAATAGGGAACATATCCGTTTTCACTCAAAATTTCACGAGAGGAGGATACCATGGTCGAAATGAAATCGTTTTCGAGATATTCCGTCTCCTCTTTGAGCTTAGCGCCCGATTTCAAAGAAAGACAATGCACGGTGATATTGTCCGCCCCCGTTTGAACGGCTTTTTCCACGCTTTCCGCAAATAATTCCGGAGATTCGTCGGCAAGTCCCGCAATCAAATCCACGTTGATCAGGAACCCGTATTTCTCACTCATTTCAAAAGCGCGATAAATGTCCGCCTGTGTGTGACGACGCCCGATTTTTTGCAACGTTTCGTCCGAAAAACTCTGCGGATTGATGCAAATACGAGTGACGCCGTATTCTTTCAAAAGACGAAGTTTTTCCTCGGTGAACACGTCCGGTCTCCCCGCCTCGACGGTGTACTCACGCAAGGGCGAATAACTTCGATAGAGGGGATCGAGCCCTTTCAAAACTCGTTCAAGTTCCCCCGCTTCGAGGGCAAACGGCGTACCTCCTCCGATATAAACGCTGCGCAAGTTCCCAACGCTCTCGGAGATGGAAGAAAGCTCCTTTTCCAAGCAATCGAGGTAAGCAGGTAAGAAGTGACGGGTCTTATCAATGGGTGCTGTGATAAAGGAACAATAGGCGCATTTCGTGGGGCAAAAGGGAATGGAGACGAACAAATCGGTATTACCGTCTCGTTTTTCATAGATGCCTTCTTGCGCCTTTAACACGTCGGCGACAAGTTGAATATTTCTTTCGCTGACCTGCATTTGACGAAAAAGCTCGGCAAAATCTCTGCCTTCCTCCCTTTC
>CAZRAS010000198.1:0-1946 GCA_964598045.1 uncultured Clostridia bacterium
TCCTCGTTGCAAAATAAGGCTGTTCCTCAAATTGCTTACATAGTATAGCATATTTTTTTGAGAATATCAAGTATTTTTTCCCCGAAAATGAGATTTTTTGAAAAATTATACGTTAGGTTAAAAAAACATGGAAGGAAAACGGGAAAAGGGTAGGAAACTCCTTGATATTTTTTGTAAAAAATGATATGATAAATAGGATGGGTTTCGTTCGTCGCGGACGCAGCTTGTCAAAAATCAATCGATAAAGGAGACCACCATGGCCCATTTACAACAAGCGGCTGTCAATAAGATCAACGAAATCTGCGACAGATACGTAAATGAAAAAACGCCACTCATGATGATTTTGAGTGATATTCAAAAAGAATACGGCTACATTCCTCTGGAAGTGCAGGAGATCGTATCTCAAAGGACTGGTATTTCCGTAGCCGAAATTTACGGCGTCGTTACCTTCTATTCCTTCTTCTCTTTACAACCTAAAGGAAAGTATGTCATCGGCGTATGTATGGGAACGGCTTGTTACGTCAAAGGCGCACAGCAGATTATTGATAAGTTTTCGGAAATCATCGGTATCAAACCGGGGGAAACGTCCAAGGACGGACTGTTTACGTTGGATGCCCTTCGTTGTATCGGCGCGTGCGGCATTGCACCTGCGGTAACCATCAACGGCAAAGTGTATCCAAAGCTCACGGTGGCGGCGGTCCCTCAAATTATCGAGGAATATAAGAAAACGGAGGGGAATGCGTAATGATTAAGAATTTTGACGAGCTTAAACAGCTCAGCGATAAATGCGCTTCCTGCCTGAGTGCAAAATTCACGGGTGGGGATGAAAAGAGACATATCGTTCTCTGCGGCGGTACGGGTTGTCTTTCTTCTCATTCGGCTGAGATTGCCGAAGAGTTTAACAAACTCATTGCGGAATATAACGTGGGGGATAAGGTTACCGTCAACCAAGCAGGTTGTTTCGGATTCTGTTCACAGGGACCTTTCGTGAAAATTTATCCCGAGGACGTTCTCTATCGTCTCGTACGCATCGAAGACGTTGCGGAAATCTTTGAAAAGGATATTCTTCACGGGGAAGTGGTGGAAAGATTGCTCTACGTGGATCCCAACACCGCGGAAAAGGTGACCAAACAAGAGGATATCAATTTCTATAAAAAGCAGGTGCGTATTTCCTTGCACGGCTGTGGCAGTATCAATCCTGAGGATATTTACGAGAGCCTCGGTTCTGGCGCTTTTCAGGGGTTGGCAAGAGCCCTTCAAATGAGCCGTGAGGCAGTCATTCAAGAAGTACTCGATTCCGGACTTCGCGGTCGTGGCGGCGGCGGTTTCCCGACGGGCAGAAAGTGGCAGTTTGCATATGCGCAACCCGCAGGGGAAAAGTACGTCGTCTGCAACGGTGACGAAGGAGATCCCGGTGCGTTTATGGATCGTTCCATTCTCGAAGGAAATCCTATTGCCGTTATCGAAGGTATGATGATCGCAGGATACGCAATCGGCGCGCAAGACGGTTATTTCTATGTGCGTGCGGAATATCCCATTGCCGTGAACAGACTTCGTCTTGCCGTGAAACATGCGGAAGAAATCGGATTGCTCGGCGATCACATTTTGGGCACGGACTTCTCTTTCCGCGTGCATATTCGATTGGGCGCAGGCGCCTTTGTCTGCGGCGAAGAAACGGCACTGTTGAATTCTATCGAAGGACAGCGCGGCATGCCTCGCCCTCGTCCTCCTTTCCCTGCCGTAAAGGGGCTGTGGGACAAACCTACCATTATCAACAACGTGGAGTCGCTTGCGTGCGTTCCCTTCATTTTACGAGAGGGGAAGGAAGCGTTTGCAAAATACGGCACGGAACGTTCTAAGGGAACGAAAGTTTTTGCCCTCGGCGGTAAGATCAACAACGTAAGGCTTGTGGAAATCTCCATGGGTACTACCCTTCGCGAATTGAT
>CAZRAS010000199.1:0-1912 GCA_964598045.1 uncultured Clostridia bacterium
TGCGATGTATGCGAAGATGCTCAAAAGTAGGTTAATCGGCGAAAATCCGCTTAATGTAGAAAAATTGTTTGAAAGAATCAAGCAGTTCGGCGGACATTCCCGTCAAGGCGGCGGAGTATCCGGTGTGGAAATTGCGTTGTACGATATTATCGGCAAATTTTACGGTGTACCCGTGTATCAGTTGCTCGGTGGCAAATGGCGTGACGAGGTGCGTATTTACTGTGATACGGACGTGGACGGAAAGCATACGGGCACGGATATGGGTAACGCTTTGAAAAAGCGCATAGAGCAAGGCTTTACTTTTTTAAAAATGGACCTTGGAATCGAACTTTTGTATGACGAGCCCGGTACACTGAACGCACCGGTGGGACTCATTGAGGATTTCAAAAAGTATAATATGAAAGCCATTTGTCATCAGTCCGGCAGTATAGATAAGTCGCTGATGTTCGGAAAAAATTATCAAATTTTTACCATTCCTCATTATGCTACAGGGATACACGTTACGGAAAAGGGGCTCGATTATCTTGAAAATTATGTAAAACAAGTGCGTGACGTAATCGGATACGAAGTGCCGCTTGCCATTGACCATTTCGGACACGTGGCGATTGAAGACGCAATTCGTTTTGCACGCAGACTTGAAAAATACAACATTGCGTGGATGGAAGATTTGGCACCGTGGCAAAAGACGGAACACCTTAAAAAATTTGCACAAAACAGTTGTGTGCCTCTTTGCACGGGTGAGGATATTTATCTTGCGGAGAATTTCGAAAAAGTAATGCAGGCAGGCGTGAACGTAGTACATCCCGATTTGCTTACCGTTGGTGGCTTGGGTGAAATGAAAAAGGTAGGCACGTTGTGTGAAAAATACGGTGTTGCTACGGCAATTCATATGGCAGAAAGCCCGATTGCGTTTATGGCGGCGGTACATGCTGCTGCGGCAATGAAAAACGTGCTTGCCGTTGAATTCCATTCCGTAGACCATCCCGAATGGTTTAATCTTGTCAACCCGAAAATAGAACTTACAAACGGATTTATGAAAGTACCCGACGCACCGGGACTCGGCATCGAGAGCCTGAACGAAGAACTTATTAAAAAGTTCCGCAAAGTCGATTGTGACGAACCGTGGGGAGAAACTTCCGAGTGGGACAATGAGTGGGCGAACGACAGAGAATGGTCGTAATGCGCACGTTTAAATGCCAACGAAATGGGTTTACAAAATAGGAAATACTTGAAAACGATTAAAGATTAATTACAATAAAAATGGAGGAAAAAATAAAATGGCATACGATATTAAAGAACTTGTCGTAACAAATGAAGAAACCGATAAACGTATACAAGAAGGAATCGAGAAAAACCGCAAAGGCGATTTCATTTTAAAGACTTCCTTAAAACTGGGCGAAAAAGTGCATGTAAAACTGAAAAATCATAAATTTCGTTTCGGATGCAATATGTTCATGCTGGACGAAATTTCGGACAATAAGGAAAAAAACGAAATTTATAAAGAGAAACTTAGCGCAATCTTCAATATGGCTACCGTGCCTTTTTATTGGGACGCTATCGAGCCTGAAGAAGGTAAGACTCGCTACGATAAAAATTCCGCAAAAATCTATCGTCGTCCGCCGACGGAACTTTGCGTGGAATTTTGCAAGGAACACAATATCGAGCCGAGAGAACATGCTCTTTGTTACGAACATTTCTTTCCGCAGTGGCTTAAAGGAAAGAGTAACGACATCGTAAAAAAGCACCTTGAAAAGCGTATGCAAGAAATTTCCTTGCGATATTCCGATAAAATTCCCACGATAGAAGTTACCAACGAAATGTTTTGGCCTGAAGGTGTGACGGATTTTTATCTTGCCCCCGATTATATGGAATGGTGCTATAAAACGGCGGATAAATATTTCCCGAAAAACGA
>CAZRAS010000200.1:0-1903 GCA_964598045.1 uncultured Clostridia bacterium
CATTATCAATTACAGCAAGATGCCCTTGCGCCGTATCGACATTCTTTTGCCCGTATCCTATGACGTGGATGTGGAAAAGTTGAAATCGTTGGTAAACGAGTTCGTGGCAAAAGATCCTCGCATCGTGAAAGAACCGAGTCCTTTCTTCCGCTTGACGGAATACGACAGAGGTTCGCTTAAATTCACCCTTCGTGCTTGGACGAATTCTTCTATATACTGGGACGTGCGATTTGATTTATTGGAAGGTATTTTGGCATTGTTGCGTCAAAACGGCATGGAAATTCCCTTTGAACAGCTTGACGTGCGCGTAAGGTCAAACGAGGAGGTGTAAGGGATGCTGTATGGATTATTGACGGAAACGACGCCTGAAATGTTGTTGCTCGCCTTGGAATATGCGATTTGCTTGGTGTTGATCGTGATTTCTGTGATCGGAATGGCAATCTTTAAGCGCAAGACGAGAAAACAAATGAGTGCGGATAGGGTAAAGAAAAGTTGTCAAAAGGCGAAATCGGCAGCGGAAGAGATGCTCGGAGACGGATACAATAAAAGCTCCTATTTGTTGCTTGCCGCAACCAAGCTGTCTCATTTAAGTTCGCTCGTCGCGGACGGGGCATGGTATGCCTTCCAGATCGTGGGAGCGAAGAAAAATATTTTGTACGAAGGAATTGCAAATAGCCTGGACGGGATTGCGACGGAGCTTTCTAACGCTTCAGAAGAAGGGTATATTTCGGTGGAAGAATATCAAGCTTGCCTGAAAAAGGCGATTCAGACGTTGGATTCGGCAATCACGAAGCTTGATACCATGGTGTGACAGAGAGAATATGAAACGAATGATAGTCATCGGCGGAGGGGAACTCCGCGAAAAAACGACGATAAAAATTGACGAGTATATTGCCAAGCTCGCCAAAGAACGTGCAGGGGAGAACAGGGCAAACGCACTGTTTATTCCAACGGCAAGTCACGATTATATGCCCTATTACAACACTTTTCATAAGGTATATACGGGAATGTTTAACATAAAAACGGATGTGGTCCTCACCGTTTTTAAGGAACCCGATATGGAAAAGATGAAGACGAAGTTTCAAAAGGCGGACGTCATTTACGTAGGCGGAGGCGACACGGTCTTCATGATGGAACAATGGAAAAAGTCGGGCTTGCTGTCTCTTCTTCAAGACGCATACGAGCGCGGAGTTATTTTGGCAGGACTTTCAGCCGGTGCAATCTGTTGGTTTTCGGACATTTATACGGACTCGGAAAAGGTGAACGCACAGGCAGGAACGTATTCCATGACGCAAGGATTAAATTGGATAAATGGAATAATTTCTCCCCATTATGGCTCGAGAATGCTTGACTTTGATAAAATAGTGTGTTATAATTACGACTGTGCTTACGGGATAGAAGATAATGCGGCGCTTGTCTTAGAAGATGGAAAAATCATCGGCAGCGTGTTAAGTGGCGGTAAAGCTTGGCGAATTGAACGTAAGGACGATACTTTACAAAAGACGGAAATTGCGGAAATCGAAAGATAAGCAATTCTGTTTTTATAAAAGCGGAATTGCTTATACAGCCCGCCTCGGAGTTGGTTTTCTCCGTGTAAAAATGAAAAAAACCGAAATGACGCGGATATGGCGAAATTGGCAGACGCGCAGGTTTCAGGTTCCTGTGGGTAACTCCGTATGGGTTCAAGTCCCTTTATCCGCACCAAAATTGCGGGGTTTTAGGCAAAAAAACGCTTAAAAACCCGCTTTTTTTACTTTTTTCATAACAAATAAACACATTTGCATAAACGCATTTGCATTTTGGAGGCATTTATGAACATAGTCATTATAGGTCTTGGCACGATTGGTACCAATTAAATACTACGACGAAAACGGCGTTTTAAACGACAAAAGCAATCGTGTAG
>CAZRAS010000201.1:0-1899 GCA_964598045.1 uncultured Clostridia bacterium
ACGGTGTCTCGGTGGGAGTGCGATGAATGTACGCCCGATCTTACCTTAATTCCCGTGATGGCCGAATTGTTCGGTGTCACTTCGGACGAACTTTTGCGAGGAGAACGAAAAACGGGAGATGAAGATGAAAAGGATGAGGGCAGGTATTCGTCGAAATCGGAAAAACAGGTGAAAAGAATGCTTGCAAATCGAATAAAAACCTATCATAATCTGACGATGATCTCTTTGGGTGTGGCACTCGTGGGGTGGCTTTTGAGCGTGCTTTGCAATTTTGCTTTTTACAACGGGGTATTGGGTGCCGTGCTCGGAATTATCTTCTATGTGGGAAGTGAAATTTGTCAAATATGTTTCGCACGTAGTTTTCGTATGTCGCTTGAAGACGTAGAGGAGGCGTGTAGGGATAGAGTCAAAAAGAGCAACGTGCAAATGGCGAAGTCCGTCGTGTGGATCTCCGTACTGAATTTCGAATTATTTGCATTCACGCTTCCGCTGATGATGGCAGGCGGTACTTCCGGCTTTCAGTTTGTGGCTTGGCTAGGGTTCGGCAGCATTTTCGCGGCGGTGGCGCTTCTGCTTGTATACATTTCGTATACTCTTTGGATAAAACCGATGTTGATTAGAAAAGAGATTTTAGAGGAGAACGTCGCAATAGACGAACGACGCAGACGGAATGTTATGCGAATGAAGAAAGTCGGCGCCGTTGTTTGTCTTGTCGGGCTATTGATCGGTGCTGCCATCTTTGTCGTTAATATGCTTGGTTGGGACTCGTTTGCAAACTATGAAACGTACACGGATGCACAAGCGTTCAAGGAACGCATGGAATCCGATTACGAGAGTTGGTATGAAAACTCGGTTATTATAGATGATGGAAGTGAAAAAACGGGGAATTATTACGAGGTTTTAAAGGACTATGACTACGTCTATGATAACGGTGAAAAGGTGGAGTATTATTATCGCCGTGAGCTCTATTACTCCATACATTGGTCCAGTGGTCATAATATGCCGGTAAACGTTCTTACGCAGGCGTCGTATCAAGAGGCGCAGAATACCTTTCAGGACGTGCAGTCCTTGCTTTTTTGGCTGTTTCCTGCGGACGTCTTAGGCGGAATAATCGTCTATTTGATTTTGTGGGGAAAAGATAAAATTCAAATGAAATGAGGCTTGTCGCACGCGCAGGGATTCTTGCCCGGATATTGTTCATTTTATCGAAAGTGTTACAAAAAAAGGCGAGAAATAGTGTCTAAAAATCACAAATTTACATTTTTAAGAAAAGTTTCGTTCAAAACTTGCCTTTTGCTTTGCCATCTGTTATAATGGAGATAGAAGAAACAGATGTAGGTGTTTGGCAATATCTCGGATTTTTTGCGAGGATTGCCGATAGAGTGCGAGTGTTTGTGTGTGAGGTTTGAAATGAAACGTATGACGCAAAGACAACATCTCGGTAGCGTAGGGAGCAATTCTTACGCAAAATTCTTTGTGAGCGCAAGATACGCTCTTATTCAGCAAGCAGTATAATTCACATGGAGTGCAATCGATCGGTTGCACTCCATTTTACTTTATTTTTTGGGAGAATAACTATGAAAGTCGGTATTTTAATGGGTAGTAAATCGGATTTTGACGTGGTCAAGCCTGCCGTAAACGTCCTGACAAAATTTGGGGTAGAGACGGAAGTTCGCGTGATTTCCGCACATCGTACGCCCGAAGAGGCACACAAATATGCGGCGACCGCCAAGGAACGCGGATTGGAAGTGCTTATTTGCGCAGCCGGAAAAGCGGCACATCTCGGCGGCGTGATTGCTGCGTTTACGACCTTACCCGTCATCGGACTTCCCGTGAAAACGGACATGATGGGAGGGTTGGACAGCCTGCTTTCCATCGTGCAGATTCCTTCGGGGATCC
>CAZRAS010000202.1:0-1832 GCA_964598045.1 uncultured Clostridia bacterium
TGAGCGTTTTTCCGTCCTCTTCCTGCTTTTCGATGAGGAATTCGTCGTCGCTCATGACGGCAATCTGCGCCAAATGGGAAACGGCGATTATTTGCGTATTTTTTGCAATGCGAGCAAGTTTTTCTCCCACGACTTTCGCCGTTTTTCCGCTAATCCCCGCATCGATTTCATCGAATATATAGGTGGAAATCTCGTTTACATCCGAAAGTTGCGTCTTGATTGCAAGCATGAAACGACTCATTTCGCCGCCGCTGATGATCTTGCTCAACGACTTCATCGGCTCGCCTGCGTTCGCCGAAAACATAAAGCTTACTTCGTCCAACCCGTTAGCATTCGCCCTGTCCGCGTCACTTTCTTCGTATTCATTAAAGGCAATTTCAAACTGCGCACTGGCGATATTCAACGTTTTCAGCTCGTCGGTCACTCGTTTACAGAAAGCGGCACCCTGCGTTTTGCGAAGTTTTGTAATTTTTTGACAAATCGCATAAATTTTCTTTTCGATTTTTGATTTTTCCGACGTCAAAACCGCATATTGCCCTTCGCAATCGGAAAGCAATTCATATTCCGCCTTAATCTTTTCCAAATACCCCTGAATTTCCGAAATATCCGCGCCGTATTTGCGTTTTAAACTATGAATCAAATCCAAACGAGCTTCCGTTTCTTCCGCTTCGCGCTCGTCAAAAAACAAACTGTCCGCCATATCGGATAAGGTCTCCGCGATATCGTCCGCATCACTCGCAACCCCTTCCAGTTTTTCACCCAACCGTTCGTATTCGACATCGAGTCGAGAAATACTTGACAACGCGCGTTCGCTTACGCGCAACCCGTCCAAAACGCCACCCTCCCTCGAGAGTGCCTGTATCCCTTCGCGAATGGCGGATATGATCTTTTCCAAATTGTTGATTTTGTTGCGTTTTGCAACGAGTTCCTCTTCTTCTCCATTCTTCAAATCGGCAGCTTCGATTTCCTCGATTTGAAATTTTAAAATATCCAGCCTACGTCCGCGCTCCATCTCGTCTCCGCCAAGCAAGGCAATCCGCGCCGTCACCTCCTTTTTCTCTTTCAAAAGGTCGGAAAGCGATCCTTTCAAAGGAAGAAGCTCTGCGCCGATCACATTATCCAACGTCTTCAATTGATTGCTTTCTTTCAGGAGAAAAAAGTGCTCGCTTTGCCCGTGCACGTCTACAAGACTGTCCGTTACGTTTCGCAACATTGCCGCAGTCACCGCATTTCCGTTGATCTTGATAGAGCTTTTCCCCGTCTCCGTGAGTCTTCGGGAAATGATAATCTCGCCGTCCGTATCAATATCCATATTGCGAAGAGTTGTAATCGCCTTGGAGGTCTCGGGCAACAAAAACTCAGCCTTAACCATACATTCCGATTCTCCGAAACGAATCATGGATCGATCGGCTTTTGCCCCCAACACAAAATTGACGGAATCCAAAATTACCGACTTCCCCGCGCCGGTTTCCCCCGAAAGCACGTTCAAGCCTTCGCCGAATTGAATATCCGCCCGTTCGATGAGCGCTACGTTTTTAATGGAAAGTTTGGATAACATAACAAGCCTTCTTACAGATTATTTCAAAAATTCCGTCAATTTATTGACGACGTACTCGGTGCTTTCATTGTCTGTACAAACAATCAAAAGCGTATCGTCGCCCGCCACCGATCCGACGATTTGTTCGTAATTGAGTTTATCTACGATTGCGCCGGCATTCGAGCCGTTCCCCGCCAACGTCTTTACAACGATCAGGTTCTGCGCCGCCTTTACACCAAGTACGCAATCACGGAAAAGGCTTCTCATTTTAGGCGAAATTTCCGTTCCAGAAGCG
>CAZRAS010000203.1:0-1831 GCA_964598045.1 uncultured Clostridia bacterium
AAAAATTTTTGAAATAGCGCCTATTTTCGCTTGACTATTTAATAGTTAGCTCCTTCAAGAATTTTTTACGCTCTTACATTAAATGCAAAACTTCTACCAATAACATTATACATCAAATTACGATATTTTGCAAGCGTAGAAAGAAAAAAAATCGCCGATTTTCCAAAAAAAATCAACAATACCCGACCTTTCTCGCAAACGTATGGATATCGTTGTTTTTTCAATGTTTTTTCATGCAGTTTTTCTCTACCTCACGCATACTTGAAGTATGTGCGATCTTCCATTTTCTATTACTTCTCTGCCTTCCACCTCTCTATTCCGCTCCTTCACTGCACCTCGTTCTCCTCAACCGCTTGAGTTGCCTGCAAAGCGGCAAGCTCTTCGGGAGACAAACTTTTTCTCAACTCGGAAATTGCCTGACGGGCAAGCTCGTCACAGCGATTGTTATATTCGTTATCGGCGTGCCCTTTGACTTTATAAAAAGTCACTTCGTGAATACGAGTAAGCCGGTACAGTTCCTCCCAAAGATCGACGTTTAACACCGGTTTCCCGTCCGCTTTCTTCCAATTTTTTTTCGCCCAACCGTAAATCCAACCGTTTGTAAAAGCGTTGACGGTGTAGGCAGAATCACTGTACACATCCACCATACACGGATATTTCAATCGTTTCAGTCCTTCGATCACCGCCTGTACTTCCATACGATTGTTGGTCGTCTGTTTGTCCGCGCCGTTATACTCGCGTTTGGCTTCGCCGTACATCAAAATTCCTGCATAGCCGCCCAGCCCCGGATTTCCCGAACAAGCTCCGTCCGTATATAAAATTACCTTCTTTTTCTCTGTCATACTTTCTCTTTCTAAAATGTTTTATTTTTTATCAAATTTCCAGCAATATCAGCTTAAAAACAATTGACAAATTTCTTTTTTTGTTATATAATAATTCTGTTGCTTAGGGGAGTGGCTCAACGGTAGAGTAGCGGTCTCCAAAACCGTAGGTTGCGTGTTCGAATCGCGTCTCCCCTGCCAGAATGGAATAATACGAACTTTTTTAGGTTCGTATTATTTTTTTACTTTCGTTCGGGAAATAAGTCGCCCCCTCTTTTCTTCGAGTATAAGTATACCATTTTTATCTCCCGTTTGTCAATTGACTGACCGCTTTTTTTCTCAATTGCGTGAAGGAATATTTGACCGAACTCCCTTTTTGTGTTATACTATAAAAGAATATCGATACATAGGAAAATAATATGATTAAATGTATTTTATTTGATCGAGACGGTACGTTGGGAGATCTGTCCGACTTACGATTTCCCCAAACGTTTCGCCCCTTCACCGACATCTCCTCCGTATTTGCGAAACTCAAAGCGAAAGGTTATCTTGTCGGAATCATCACCAACCAGTCGAGCATCGCACGAGGCACCGCCAAGGAGTACGACTATGCGGCGGAATTTGCCTCTTATGGTGTAGACGTATGGAAAATATGCCCACATGATCATGCCGACAGGTGTACCTGCCGAAAGCCCAAAAGCGGTTTGCTCCTCGCAGCGGCGGAAGAGTTGGAGATTTCCCCGAGCGAATGTCTCGTCGTAGGCGATCGGTTGAGCGACGTTGTATGTGCCAAAAACGCAGGTGCAAGCGCAGCCCTCGTCTTAACGGGATATGCCGAAAAAGAAGAGGTATTGCCCCTTTTCCCCGATACCCCCGTCTTGCATAGATTTGACGACATTTTGAATATCGTATAAAACGCAGTTTTGCAAAAAAGCAAAACTGCGTTTTTTCAATCGGTGAATTATACTATCAAGTGCAACACCTTGAAAAAAATGACAGTTCATATAAAT
>CAZRAS010000204.1:0-1830 GCA_964598045.1 uncultured Clostridia bacterium
CTTCCGCCGTCGGGATTTGCGACGCTTCGTCAAAGATAACCAAATCGAACAACCCGTTCTCTGCGCGCAGATACTGCGCAACGGTGATCGGGCTCATCAACATACAGGGTGCGAGCGTCTTCATAAGCTCGGGCGTTTCATCGAAAAGCTGTCTAAGCCCCATACCGCGAAGATTGCTCTTGACCAAGCGGTTGAAGTTGGCAACTTCGAGAGCCAACGCCCCCTCCGTATACGTCGTGGGAAGCTTGGAAATAAGTTTTACGCGAATATACTCCTGCGTCATACGTGCAAATTCGTCCATCGCCATACGCAAATTTTCCGTGCGTTCCTCGGAGATTGCCGCGGAAAAACGCGCCAACACGGGATCGAGCGGAATATTCGTCTGCAAGAAGTTCTTGTACACGTTCTTTTCAAAGCTCTCTACGATATTTTCGCTCGACACGGCGCCGTTTTCCAACGCGTCGGTGATGAACGTAAGCCCTGCTTCGTCCAACGCCTTCGCCGTCTTTTTATACATACACCACGTAGCAAGCATATCGATATTCTCGATAAGTGCCCCTGCTTTTGCCGTATAAGCGTCGAGAATTTCCTCCTCTTTGATCTTACGCTTGTCGGCAAGGGTGACGGAGAGAAAACTATTTTCCGCTTCCTTAAAACTCTCCATGGAATGAAGCAAGCCCTTCAAGACGGGCGCCGTATAACCGCACGCCGCACGAATACACATACTGTTAAAGCTGTCGGGATTGTAATCCAGGAATACCGATGCGCACAAATCGTGCAATTCGTAAAGGTCTTTAAGGAAGTTTTTACGGGCATCGAAATAATCCACTCTGCCGAACGCAAGCGTGAAATACTGAGAAAGTTTGGTGTTGGAGCGAATGCGTTCCATCGCCTCGAAAATACCGTACAACGTTTCGAGCAGGTTGACCATTTCATCTCGTTCCAAGGGACGATCGGTCATTTTTTCCAAACGTTTGACAATTCCTTTCACCGTCTTATTGTTGTCGTAGTCGATTCTGCCGGCTTCCAACCATGCACCAAGTTGCTTATATTCTTTGGAAATATCGAGAATTTTTTTACACGTGCCGAAATATTTTTCAAGGCAGGCATCCAAACGACGATTTGCATTATAAAAAGCGTAAAATTCCTCCTCGTTCTCCTTAAAATATTTATTGAGCGAACCGTTTTGCAAACGTCTTGCGATCTCGTACAGATTTTCCAACTTTTTACGAGTGAGCGTACTGATCGTCTGACGATACAAATCGAGAAAAAGTGCCATGTAATTTTTGAGGTGTTTAATTTCTGCAATCATAACCTCGGAGGCACAATAGACGGAATCACGAATCTGCAAGGTGTATTCTGTCAAATTGACGTTGGCGAAGGGAGAATTGTACACACCGCCGCATTCTTTTGCCGCAGCAGCCGCCTGCACCATCATGCCCTCGTAATTTTCAATTTTTTCCTTCGTCAAGCCGTCGTAGAAAGTGCTTTCGATATTCATGATATCGGGCACGTTCTTGTTTTTCAAACAAATGAGAATGGCTTCATAAACAGAGACGCCGAGACGACGTTTTTTATGAAGCGCCGAAACGGGCTCGGCAAGCTCTTGTTTCAATTTTTCAATCGTCGCCGCCTTTTCGGAAATACTCACCTTTTCCTGTCCGCCGGCAAGCGCCAACGTATTCGTAAGTTTTTGCACCACTTCCGTTTTATTCGTCTTGTTGGAGTGAAGTTCTAAGCAAAAATCTCCAAGCCCCAACGAATCCAAACGTTTCTTTACCACGGACAATGCCGCCTGTTTTTCAGCAACGAACAATACACGCTTCCCGT
>CAZRAS010000205.1:0-1810 GCA_964598045.1 uncultured Clostridia bacterium
GCAAAGCGCCACGTTGGAAGGCAACGTCCAAGGGGTCGTCGTCCAAGCGAGGATATACGTATTCTCCGCATTCTTGACCTTGAATTTCACGAATGCCGTCACCTGCTTGACGTCTTTATACCCCTGCGCAACCTCGTGCGAGGAAAGCGCCGTTCCGCAACGAGGGCAATAAGGCACGATCTTGTGTCCTTTGTACAAGAGACCTTTTTTGTGAATCTCTTTCAACGCCCACCACTCCGATTCGATATAATTATCGTGATAGGTAACGTAAGGATTGTCCATATCGCACCAGTAGCCGACTCTATCGGACATCTCCTTCCATTCGCTCGTATACTTGAATACGGAATTTTTACATTCTTTGATAAACGGCTCGATCCCGTAATTTTCAATCTCGTTTTTATTCTCCATGCCGAGTTTCTTTTCCACTTCAAGCTCCACGGGAAGACCATGCGTATCCCAACCCGCCTTTCTCAAAACGTGTTTGCCTTTCATGGTTTTATATCGAGGCACGATATCCTTCATAACGCGAGTAAGAATGTGACCGATATGCGGTTTTCCGTTCGCAGTAGGAGGACCGTCGTAGAAGGAGAACTCCTCCTTACCTTCCGTCGCCTTCATACTCTGTTCAAAAACTTTGTTTTCGTTCCAGTATTCGACGATTTCCTTTTCCCTTTCCACAAAGTTCAAGGACGTATCCACTTTCTTGTACATAGACATATTTTTTATCTCCAATGTTTTATTCTTCAATAGTACGTTCGCCAAGATTCTTTCAACCTATGCCGTAAAAAAACAGCCCTTGCGTTTTGGAAAAACACAAAGGCTTTTTATCACCACCAAAACGAACCGTCATTCGTTGCACCTGATTACGGAATGCAAACCCGTATTCGATTACAGTCGCCCCAGTATATATTATATATATTGTAGAGAGAGTTCTTCGAATCAGCTTATAAGGTGATACCTTTCACGCGCTCCTTTTCCCTCTCAGCCATACGGGATTTCTCTGTGCGAAGCTCTCGTGAAAGACGCGTCCTTACTCAAACGCTTTTCTTCATTTTTATTTATTATAACTCATTTTTTATGATTTGTAAAGTAAATTTTCGCATTTAGCCGAAAATTCCCTTTCTCTTTTCGATCGACAATACTTCCATGCCCGATTCGTCGAACACCGCTTTGAGCATATCGTCCGTCACACTCTCGGCGACGTCCACAAAAATGATATTTTTACGATAATTTGCCTTCGCCGCGCGCACGCCGTCCACAAGCGCAAGCTTAATTGCCATTCGGTCGGCGCAACGTTGACAACACAAGTCGTTGACGGTAATCGTCTTTTTCATAGACGATTACGGGGAAACACGGTTGATGTCGCGAGGGAACATGGTAGCTTCGCGGACGTTCTTCGCACCGAGAAGATGCATCGTCAAACGTTCCAAGCCAAGGCCGAGTCCGCCGTGAGGGGGCGCACCGTACTTATGCAACATGAGATAGGTGGCAAATTCTTCGGGGTTCATGCCGAGTTTCTCCATCTTTTCCACCTGTTGTTTATAATCGTGTACACGCTGACCGCCCGACATAATTTCCAATCCTCTGAACAAGAGGTCGAAAGAAAGGGTGTATTCGGGATCTTCGGGATCGTCCATCGTATAGAAAGGACGCTTTTTGGAAGGATAATGGGTGATGAAGATAAAGTCGGAATTAAACTGTTTCTTCGCATACTTGCCCAAAATCTGTTCCTCTTCTGGATCGAAGTCCTTCATGTCGGTAGGCTGATACTTAAACTTCTTCATGATAATCTCTTTCGCTTCCATGAATT
>CAZRAS010000206.1:0-1786 GCA_964598045.1 uncultured Clostridia bacterium
AAGCGCGGCATTGTTACTACCTTTGGAAAGTTTATGGATCCCATTGCGGACAAGGTGCTCGTTTCGACGGCAATGCTGTTGCTTTTGACGATTAAAGAGAACTTGTTTGCCGTGACGGGGGAATGGATGGACGTCTTATACGTAGCGATGGCAGTTTGTATTTGCATTATCATGGCGAGAGAGCTTATCATCAGTGCTTTCCGTCAGATTGCTGCGGCAAACGGCGTCGTGATGGCTGCGGACAAGCTTGGAAAATTCAAAACGATTTTTCAAGATGTTTCCATTGCCGTGTTGTTGTTTGCTTCCGATATAAGCGGCACTTTCGGCAATGTTTTGCTGGGAATGGGCGGCGTGATCTTTTTGGCGGCAACCGTTCTTACCGTTTGGTCGGGCATTGCCTACGTTGTCAACAATAAACAGGTGTTAAGAGACGCGTAATATAAATAGTGAAAGGAACGAAGCTTATGAAAAACGCTTGCATAGTCTTAAGAAAATCGGTAAACGCCACCCCTGAACGAGGGGTGAACGCTGTTTTGGACGAGCTTTTTCTAGGCGGCTACGGACTTGATGAAATTCGTTTTTTGTCTCAATCGGACGAGCAAAAGGTGCTTCGTGCGCTCTCGGCGTTGAAGGCGGAGCACGAGAATATCTTCGTGTTGGCGGATAAAACAGCCTTGCCGATTGTACGAAAGTATCTTTCCGCTGAAGAGGAAGGCGTGCAGCCGTATGCCGATTTTGCGAACGCTACCATCTACGACGAAAAAAACACCTCTGTCTTTTTATGCTCGGCGGACGAGACGGAGACGGGTACGCAGTATATCAAGAATGTCTGCATTCCTTTTTTGCAGAAAAAATACGGGCTTCGTTTTGATAAGATTATTATTCGGGCGGTCGGGGCAAATCTTGCGAGAGCTGAACAAGTGTTGTCGGAGGCGGAACGCATGGGCAAAAATGCGATTTCCTGCGTACATAGGAGAAAGAACGACGAGGACGTCGTTGAAATTACCTATGACAGCAATACGCCGAAAATGCTGGCGGACGACGTTTTGCGTATGCTTGTGGAAGGTTTTGGCGATACTATTTACGCTTTGGACGATACGACGCTCGAAAAACAACTTGTCTCCCTTTTGAAGGTGCGAGGTAAGCGATTGAGCGTGGCTGAATCGTTTACGGGCGGTGGAGTGGCAAGACGGATTGTCTCCGTTTCCGGGGCAAGTGAAGTATATTTCGAAGGATTGAATACGTACAACGAAAGCTCGAAAATCAAGAGGTTGGGCGTTTCCCCGTATACCCTCGGTACATTGGGTGCGGTGTCCGAAAAGACGGCGTACGAAATGGCGTTGGGGCTGTTGAATACGGGCGATTGCGACATTGCAGTCGCGACAACGGGCTTAGCCGGTCCGAAATCGGACAGAAGCAATTTGCCCGTGGGGTATTGCTGTATTGCAGTCGGAACGAAGGCACGCATTTGCGTATATCAGTATAAATTCGACGGAAATCGGGAAGAAATTACGGAAAAAGCAATCAACTATGCGTTGTTTTTGACGTATAGACAATTGAAAAATATATAAATCGTAAAAAATAATTAGGAGACTTATACATGGCAAACGAAAAAAATACGGACAAAATGAAGGCGCTTGACGCCGTTCTGTTGCAGATCGAAAAACAGTATGGTAAAGGTTCGATCATGCGTCTCGGCGACGATGCGGGGAGCACGGAAATCGAAGTGATTCCCAGCGGTTGCTTGACGCTTGATTTGGCACTCGGCATCGGTGGTTTTCCTCGC
>CAZRAS010000207.1:0-1759 GCA_964598045.1 uncultured Clostridia bacterium
AACGATTGCTACAATAAATTGAAAAAGAAATACGACAAATAAGAAGTAGGTGATAAATACGGGGGTCTCCGCAAATGCGGAGACCCCCGTACATCGTTTTATGAAATGATTGAAATTCCTCTTATAAATCCAAACAATCGAAAATGCCGCCCGTTTCCAAATCCTTCCAAAAGAGGGTGTTGCCGTCAAGCAGAATATAGGAATGGGGGAAATTCTCTTTGGGAAGGGAGACGGATCCGCAGTTTGCATAGCGCGCGCCGTTATCGAGCGTTCGGCTGGCGGGCGTGTGAAAATGCCCGTTGAAAAGTACGTCGCCTAAGTGAAGAACGGGGGGTATGTCTGCGTTGAATAAATGTCCGTGCGTCAAAAACAGCGTTTTTCCCTCGTGATCGAGCAGGGCGTAATCTGCCATGATGGGAAATTCGAGCACCATTTGATCCACTTCGCTGTCGCAGTTTCCGCGCACGCAAAGAATTTTGTCTTTGACGTCGTTGAGCATTGCCAGTACCTTGCGCGGGGAATAGTCGTCGGGAAAATCGTTGCGCGGTCCGTGATAGAGCAGGTCGCCGAGCAGAATCAGCTTATCCGCTTCTTCGCTTTTGAAGGCGTCGAGAAGTTCTGCACACCAACGTGCCGAGCCGTGAATGTCCGAGGCAATCATGTATTTCAAGATAGTATCCTCCAAATATAAACGTATGAATTAGAAAATGAACTTTACGATGTCGAATTGTTCGGGAAGATAAGCGTTGCTTTCATACAGCTCCGCATATTGTTGCATGAGCGCGGGCAAATCCTCTTCGCGGTGGCTGCGGAAGGTAAATTCGCTGAAATTGACCGCTTTGTTGGCGAGTAGGTTAATCGCCGTGGAAACAAATTCGCGGCTTTCGGTGAGGCCTTTCACCGTAACGTTGTTTTTCAGCGCGTATTCGAGATTGACGTGCAAGGGTTTGTTTGTCATTGCACAGTATGAAACGTAGGCGTTTCGCTTGACAAGAGGGAACATCACGGAAGGTTCGCAACGGTTGGCAAGCGCCAAATATACGGCGCCGTCGGCAAGTTTTCCGCCCGTGACTTCCAAAATTCTCGATTTCAACGTGTCGTCGTTGGGAAATGTATAGTAGATGCCGCTGCGTTTTGCACGCGTCAAGCGTTCTGCGTTATTGTCCGCCAAAATGGGCACGGCACGGTGATAAATGAGAATTTGACAAAGAATATTTCCGTACAGTCCTCCTCCGATGACCAGAATATGCTGCCCCACCTCGATGTTCATTTCGTCGATGACGTGCTCCGCTTGCGCGATTGCGTCGATGAGGAATGCCGCTTCGTCCGTTACGGAATTGGGTAAGGGATAGACGTCGTTGACGCCTGCAAGCACGAAATCGCGATAGAATCCGTCTGCCGTTTCGCCTGCGATTCTCAATCCGTCGGGTGCGCATTCGTCTTCCGTCGTGCCGGCGAGATAAACTCGTTCGCTTCTTTTGATGAACGAATCTTCCGTGGCTTCCGTTACTTGACCGATGGCAAAACGACCGGGGATAAAGGGAGATTTTACTTTTAACGCGCCTGAATACACGGCGATATCCGGTTCGGTCAACAGCGCCTTCGTAATCTTAATCTTCACTTTGTTTTCGGATAATTTGAGGTCGGGCGCGGTGACGTGTTGTAAATTATGGGGATAAGTAAGTTGCCAAACTTTCATAAAAACCCTCTCTTTTTTACTTTTTGCGAAAGCAACTTCGCGTATACAGATAAAGTATAC
>CAZRAS010000208.1:0-1744 GCA_964598045.1 uncultured Clostridia bacterium
AAGAACCGAGTTCAGACGTCAAACCACCTTTGTTGAAACCGGTACATACGACTTCGAATTCTTTGCCTGCCTGAATATCGGCGAGCATAGCTTCCTCTTCTTTAAGCTTCTTGATCTGCTTCTGGGAAAGCTTGACGGGATTGATTGCAACAACCATCAATTCGAGTTCTTCGCCGAGCTTTGCATTGAAGTCGTCTTTGTTGTAAACTTCGCAGTCTACTTCATCCTTATCAAGGATGATTTCCTTCTTTGCAAGGGGGAGCAATACTGCAACACCCGTGTCGTCTGCCGACGAGATCGTAGCCGTAATCAACTGTCCTTTCTTGAACTTCGGTTGACTGTCCATGTTCGCAACGACTTCAGCCATCGTTGCTTTTGCTTCTGTTTCCATTTCCATCTTTAATAGAACCTCCTGAGTTTGCGCGTTAGGGGTGCTTGCACCCGTAACAATACCTACCTTCTTAAAATTTTTGATTGTTTTATAATCGAGCTCGACAATACTTGACAAACGAATTACGTGCAAACAATTCTCTGCGCAGATGTCGAAAAGCTTATTTGTGTTGCTGCTATTCAGCCCTCCGATCACCAAAACCGCGTCGCATTTTTCGGATAATTCGCGCGCCTCGTTTTGTCGCTCTATAGTAGTATAGCAAATTGTGCGAAAAACTTCAAGTGTTTTTACTCGACTATTGCTAAGATTTTTTACAATTTTTTCAAATTTTTCAACGGAAGCGGTCGTTTGAGCGACCACAACGCAATTTTTTCCTTCCAAAACGGAAAAATCGTCCCGCTCGGAGGAAAAAATATACGCATTCCCCTCACACCAACCTTTCAGCCCAACGACTTCGGGATGAGATTCCTGTCCGATAATCACGATGGTCTTCCCCTTCCGATACGCCTCGTCGATGATCGTCTGCGTTCTCTTTACGAACTCGCACGTACAATCCACGATTTTCACGTCGTGCGCACGACAATATTCATATTCCTCTTTGCCCATACCGTGAGAACGAATAATCAACGTCGCGCCGTCGGGAAGGAGGGAAAGATCCTCCACCGTACGAATCCCGCGCGCCGCTATCGAATCCACCACTTCGGGATTATGAATAATTTCTCCGAATACGTACGTATTTTCGGGGTTCATGCCCATTGCGGTATCCACGGCTTTTTGCACGCCTCGGCAAAAGCCGCCGTGCTTCGCTATGACAAATTCCATCGATTACGCCTTTTTCTTCTTTTTCGCGTTCAAATATTCCGTATGAGTCCGTTTCATCTCGATCATCCTCTGACGGAGCATTTCGTCCACCCGTGCAAATTCTTCTTCCGATAGTTTTCTGTCGTAATATTCACTCAAATCAATGGGTTCGCCATACAAAACGTGCGTACGACGGAAGAATTTCGGTTTCTTATAGATGACCAGAGGAATGATAGGTACTTTGCATTTAATCGCCATAATCGCAGCCCCCGAATGGAAAGGCAACATTTCCGCATCCGTCTTATTGCGCGTCCCCTCCGGGAAAATACAAATTTTTTCCCCGTTTTTCAAACATTTGAAACAATCGAGCAATCCGCGAGCATCGTTTCCGTCACGATTTACCGTAATTGCTTTTACTCCCTTAGCGAAAAATGCCATCAAGGGATTGTTAAGGATTTCTTTTTTCGCGACGTAGTGGATTTCTTCCCAGGTCAAAGATGCCGCATAAATCGGATCCATAAACTGATAATGGTTGCATATAAAAACACACGC
>CAZRAS010000209.1:0-1738 GCA_964598045.1 uncultured Clostridia bacterium
TGCCGTATACGGGCGGCAAAATTTACGGAAAGAGCGTTTGTTCGGGGCAGCGCGGTATTTATTTCCTTGCTTCGGACGGTGTGTATCATTTTGACGGAAAATGGTCGAAACGGGTATTGGACGGGTTTGCGATTTGCCCGAAGCAGGAGACGTTTTCGGAAAGCGGCGCAACCTTTGCCGGGCGAGTTTTCTTGCGATACATGGTGAGCGAAGAATATAAAACCTTAGTGTTTTACGAGGGGGAAGAAAGCGGATATTATACGAACTTTTTTCCTATGTTTAATAAAGATGACGGGGGCAAGTGTTTGTTTACGAAGCCCGATCACAAGATTTATGAAATTTCCGAGCGAGGCTCGGCGGGCGCCGACGGATTGTTTTCAAGCGAGGAAACGGACTTGGGGACAGGTGTGCGTAAGACGCTTACCAACTTGTATTTTACCGGGCAGGGCAGTTTTACGTTGACGGTAAAATCGGGAGGAAGAAAATTCGTGAGAGAGGTGTCCCTGGAAGACGGTAGGGCGGAAGTGCGGTTGTCGGAAAGCGGAGAACGTTTTTCTTTCGAGTTTACCCTTCCCTATGGGACGGAAGTGCGCTCCATGTCGGCAGCCTACCTTCTTCTTTCGTAAGGAGAGAAATTATGACCATAGATATCATCAACTATACGGACGAGCAGTACGCGCTGTTGACCGTAGAACAACTCAAAGAGGTGCGTTCGGCGCAAGTCAAGAAGGATAAACTTGAAATCAAGATGAAAGAGGAATTGCAGGAGGCGAAAGACGATCTTATTCGGAAGGGGATCTATAATTCGGGACTGTATTTACTCATTAAAAATAAATTGAAGGCGGAGTACGAGGAGCAAGTGGAATTGATTCGCGACGGATTGCAGTTTTACCTCAAGTATTCGATGCAGCCGGAGGGAACGACGTGGGATGCGCCGTATACGGTCAATTTTGCCCTTTCTTATGAGGCGAGGCTTACGGTCGTACGCAATTATTACGATAGTACGTACGAGAATGCCGCGGAACGATTCGAAGCCTTTCAAGAGGACGTATTCGCACCACGGTATCTCGGGGAGCTGTACGCATCCCTGTATGCCCATTATCGAGGACAGGCGTTGGCATAAAGAATGTGAAAACGCAAGCGAAATGCTTGCGTTTTTCGTCGTTTTATAGTATAATATGCTCGTTAAAAGAAAGGAGAAAAGAGAAATGATCACGGTTTCGATCAAGAAATTAGACGACAGAGCGATTTTGCCCGCATACGGTTCGGAATATTCCGCAGGCGCCGATTTGTACGCGCTGACGGAGGAGGAACTCGTTTTTATGCCCGGGGAAACAAAGCTCGTACATACAGGGCTTGCCATAGAAATTCCCGAGGGGTATGCAGGGCTTATTTACGCGAGAAGCGGGCTTGCCTTAAAACGCGGTTTGGCACCTGCCAATAAGGTGGGGGTTATAGACGCCGATTATCGTGGAGAGATGATGGTGGCACTTCATAACCATTCGAACGTCGAACAAAGAATTTTACCGCAGGAGCGTATCGCGCAGCTTGTAATCACCCCCTTTTTGAAAGTGGCGTTTGAAGAGAAAGAGACACTTTCGGATACCGTGCGCGGAAACGGTGGATTTGGAAGCACGGGTACAAAGTAAGGAAAGGAGAATATAAAATATGTCCATGAGAATGAGGAAAAAACGCAATTTCGATGCACGTATGGAAGAGTGCGGGGACTTGCTTCTTG
>CAZRAS010000210.1:0-1691 GCA_964598045.1 uncultured Clostridia bacterium
AAAATTGCCAAAATGTCGAAAAAAGTAGAAAAATAGGGGGGCAGATGGTTGAAATTTTTGCGTAAGCGCGTTATAATAGAATATATTAAACAATTTGCAAAAAATGTTTCTTGTTGACATTTATCAAGATTCGAAGAGTTACTTCTTTTCGTTTTTAGGCTCTGCCAAGGTGAAGCTGAATTCTACGTCCGGATTGTATTCCCGAACCGCTTGCACGAGATCGTTATTCCATTGCGGGTCGGTCGTGACGACGAAATATTCTTCGCCCATGTAAACGGTCAACTTATGAGAATCGGTGTCCAATAACAACGAAGTGATTTTCGATAAATCGAAACTGTTTTTAATAAATCCGAATTGAATGGTGAAGGACTGTTTTGTGATTACGTATCGGGAGCGAATAAGCAACGCGACGATGACGACGATGGCAAAAACGCTGATGAGGATAAGCAAGGGGGATTTCAATACGTCGTTGAAGTCGTGAATGCCGTCTTTGGCGATTCTCCAGATGCTCAATCCGATTCCGACCGCACAGAGTGCCATGGCGGCGAGTGCGATCAAAATCATGGGCAAAGTAAATTTGAATTTGAAAATTTTAGCCTCTTGGGGCGCGGATTGTTTACTCATACAGGTATTATAGCACGTTTGCTAAAAAAAATCAACCGTAATGTCGGCAAATCATTGTGTAATGTTTGTGGAATTACGGTGAGAGAAAAAAGTGGAAAAGGAAGGAAATGCTTATCGCAATTGAAAGTGGGGATAGGTATCGTAAATTAAATCCGATTTGCAAGGTGTATGTCGGGTGCGTTTGGGGTATGGATAAAAAGTTGTAAAAAATTTTTATAAAAATCTAATACACAAAGGAGAAGGGAAAATGAAAGAAAAGAGAAGGAAAATTGCGGCGATCATGTTGTCCGCAATTTTTGCGCTTTTCGGGGCGTTTTTGTGCGTGAGTGCGGTTGAAAAGATTGACGGCGTTTCGACAGCGTCTGCCGCATCGTTTACTGTGGAGATCTCTCTTTCCGATGCCTATTGTACGGAATTTGCACAATTTTCTTGCTATAAAGATACGCATCGGACGCGTTTCGTCCTGCAAAAGAGTGTGACGGAGTGGGGATTGACGAGCGTTAATTTTTATTTGCCTGGCTGGCTTAGCCAAATCAGCGTCAACGGAAAGACGATTGCGGAACATCAAAGTGTGTATGAGGCAAGCAGTTCGTCCTCTTTGATAAGTGAGGATCCTTATATCAGTAGTTACGGATGTGCACCTATCAACGTGCTCCTTAGCACGGATCCGAGTATTCCAGCCAACGTAATCGATATTTTTATTCCCGAATGCTATATTTCGGCTTCGGAAGTAACAGAGGTAAGCATTACAGGTCCGCTTAGCTATTGTGTTGACGACGATAACGGTAAACGCACTTATGAGTTGAGCGGCGAAATCAGTGCTGCTTCGGTGCAAAAGAAAGAAAAGAGTACGTATACAGTTTCTTTGGACGGCGTTGTGCAAGAGGTGTCAGAAGGCGGTTTTGTCACTTGTCCTACAACACCGACGAAATTGGAAACGGAATCTCATTATTACGAGTTTGTCGGCTGGTATTATCTTAACGGCGAAGAAAAGGTGTATTGGGATTTTGAAAAAGACGTCGTTACGAGCAATCTTGATTTGATATCCGATTTTAAGGAAGTGGAAA
>CAZRAS010000211.1:0-1682 GCA_964598045.1 uncultured Clostridia bacterium
CACGAAGGTACATTCGCTCGACGAAAGAGAAAAAACGCAGGAAATCGTGCGTTTGCTCGGCGGCGGCGAGAACGACGAATTTGCCTTGAAACACGCAAAAGAAATGCTGAAACAGGCGAAAGAGTATAAGGAGAGCGTTTAATTTTTATAATAGTGAATAAGAAATACTTGCTTTGCTCACATTATTTTCAGTATGGAGGGGAATATGCGCAAAACAAGTATTTTTTTTATAGGAGCCGCATTATCGATTACGTTCGTGTTTGGAAGTGTCCGCTCCGTCAATGCGATTGCGGAAGAAAGAACGGTGTACGTAGGCGGTATGTCGGCAGGATTTACCTTGAAAACGGATGGCGCGCAAGTGATCGGTCTGAGTGAAATTACGACGGAGAGCGGGGTTTGCGCACCTGCGCAAGAAGGCGGACTTCGCGTGGGCGATTTGATTCGGAAGGCTGGAGGAATCTCCGTGAAAACGATTGCACAGCTCAACGAAATTGTCGATAAAAGCAAGGGAAAGACGATGGAATACGAAGTTGTCAGAAACGGGGAAGTGATGCGTTTTCGTCTACAAGCAGTGCAAGAAAAGTTGTCTAATCGATATAAGATCGGGGTTTTGGTGAGAGAGAGCGTGTCCGGGATCGGTACGGTCACCTACGTAGATCGAGAAGGGCGATTCGGTTCGTTGGGACATTCCGTGATGGGCGAAAACAATCGTGCGATGGAAATTTCAAACGGCACAGTATTCTCTTGCAATATTATAGGAGTCAGTAAAGGGGTACGCGGAAAAGCAGGCGAACTTCGCGGCTTGTTCTTGAACGATCAACCGTTTGGTAATGCCGATAAACTTTGCGATTGCGGCATATTCGGGAAAGTTTCCGATGATTTTTCCTTGAAACATCTGACGACTGCCGTGGTAGATTCAGATGATGCAAAACCCGGGAGCGCTTATATCTATTCGACTGTGAACGGCGTGGAACCCAAGCGATATGAAATCGAAATCGTCAAAGTGGACCATTTTAATAAAGAGAATAAAAATTATGTGATAAAAATCGTTGACGAGGAATTAATTGCCGAAACGGGAGGCATCGTGCAAGGAATGAGCGGAAGTCCGATCTTGCAGGAGGATAAGTTGGTAGGGGCAATTACGCACGTGTTTATCAACGATCCCACGCGCGGATACGGCATCGATATAGAAAGAATGATTCGTGAATAAGAAGTACTACTTCACACATAATAATTATGTCAGACATAGCTTATGGAGGTAGTTATGAAAAAGTTGGGAAAATGGGTAATAGGCGGAGCGATTTTATGCGGTTTGGGTAGAAATGCGGCTGTATACTTCGAGGATAAGGGGTCGAGTTTCGTCTATGAACTCGCCGATAAGGAGGATTGCGTCTCTGTAAGTGCAGTAGCTAAAGAAGAATTGCAAACTCGAGGAAAATCGGCATATTTGATGGATTTTTCGACAAAAACGCCGATGTATGCATTCAATGAGAAAAAGCATTTGCCGATTGCAAGCATGTGTAAAATCATGACGTTGTTGCTTTCTTTCGAGGCGATCGAGGAAGGGGCGTTGGATATAAACGAAGAAATCTGCGTGAGCGATCGCGCGGCGTCGATGGGCGGCTCGCAAGTCTTTTTAGAAGCGAATGGAAAATATTCCGTCTATAATTTGCTTAAAAGCA
>CAZRAS010000212.1:0-1635 GCA_964598045.1 uncultured Clostridia bacterium
GGCGTAGGCGTCATTTCAGGGCTCGGATTCTCTCTCATGCTCCGTAGATTCGGGGCGTCCGGCGGCACATATGCCATCTCCGCCCTCATCAAACATTTCAAACCCGAAAAAAATATCGCTTGGCTTGCCTTTGCGCTCGATTCTTCCGTCGTCGTACTTGCCTTTTTCGTTTATAATTCGAGCATCAACTCCGTCATTTCCACCCTCACCAATATTTTCATTTCCAACTTGGTGGTGGATTATCTCTTACAAGGTCTTCGGAGCGGATACAAATTCGAAGTCATCACCGATCGTCCGGAAGAGCTTGCCTCGCTTATGATGACAAAGTTGCATCGCGGTGTCACCCTTTTACACGCAGAGGGCATGTATACGCACACGGACAAGGCAATCTTAATTTGCATCATCCGAAAACGTCAAATCGGAGAGTTTTTGAAGCTTTTGAAAGCGCACGGTGCCACCTTCTCCTTCTCTTGCAAAGTCAACGAGGTCTACGGAAAATTCGACACGTACGTGGAAAGCGACAAACCTTTATTCGGCGGACTTTGATTTTTCTTCAATCCTCCGCCAAATCGGCTTGATTTTTTCTCCCCCTTTCTTTATAATAGAATTATGAAAAATTGGTTATATGAAAAGCACGTCGTACTCACGGGCGCTTCCGGGGGCATCGGCAGAGAACTGACAAAAATTTTAATCAACGTCTACGGAGCGAAGGTGATCGGCATCGGACGAAGGGAGCAAAAAATGTGCTCTTTGATCGAAGAACTCGGAGAAAACGCAAGCCGTTTTTCCTACCGGCTGTTCGACGTCTCCGTGCAAGAAAACTGGGAACGCTTTGCAGGCGAGCTGAAAAGCGAGAATATTTTTCCCACGATTCTGATCAATAACGCAGGCGTTTTCCCTACTTTTTTGAAAGTAACGGACACCCCGACGGAGACGATAGAACACATTGTAAAAACCAATTACATGGCACCCATGTATGCAACGAATGCAATTTCTGCGTTGGATGAGCATATCTCAATCGTCAATATATGTTCCTCGGCGGCTCTTTGCTCGGTCGTCGGTACGGCCCCCTATTCGGCAAGCAAAGCCGCACTGAAAGCATATACTGAAATTTTACAAATGGAAGAGCAGAATCGTTACGTCGGCATTATCTATCCGGGTACGACGAAAACCGATTTGTTCAGAAATGACGAAAACACCGAGGACAGCGTCCTCGATATTGTCGCCATGCCCGCCTCGAAAATGGCAAAAAAGATTGCAAAAAACATTCTCAAAAAGAAAAGGCGTGCCGTGGTGGGTTGGGACGCAAAAGCAATGAATCTGGTGGCAAAAATCGCACCCGTAAAAGGGCTTGCCCTGATCGCATGGATCATGCGAATATCAAAATCAAAAGTATTCAAAAACGTATTTCAAAAGGAGTAAACGGTATAGTATGGATATTACGCAAAAACTTCATTTACAAAAAATTCACAAGACTGACATTCTCGTCTTCGTGCTGCTCGCCGTGTGCGCAGGACTCATGATCGGCATGGCTGCGACGGCTTCTCTGTTGGCGCAAAGCCTATACGGCAGTTGGGGAAAATTAATCGGTGCAATCCTGTTCTCTTTGGGAATTTTCGCCATCGTCACCTTTGC
>CAZRAS010000213.1:0-1631 GCA_964598045.1 uncultured Clostridia bacterium
GTTCAAATCCTCAAAGTTGTAAATATTCGTCATAATACGACGACTGGCAGGATTATTTTTAAGATCGTACAACACCCTGTCTACCTGATCGAATTCTCCTTCTTTGTATTTGTGCTTAATGCCGAGCTGATAGCCGTACGCCTTGCCGATCGAGCCGCTTTCATCCGCCCAGCTATCCCAAATATGGGAGTTCAAATCGCGAATGTTGTTGCTCTTCTTTTGCCAAATCCAAAGAAGTTCATCGATGCAGGATTTGAACGCCGTTCTGCGCATGGTGAGAATGGGAAATTCCTCCTGCAAATTATAGCGGTTGACGATGCCGAATTTCTTTACCGTATGTGCCGGAGTACCGTCCTCCCATCTGGGACGCACGGAAAGATCGGTGTCCCAAAATCCGTTTTCCATGATATCTTTCATGTTTTGTGCAAAAATTTCGTCTGCCTTACTCATATTCTACTCCTCGATGACTTCTATCAAAAAACTCACGGGACGGAATCCGTCGTTACAGGAAATCATTGCGGAACGGGGATTTTTCATCCATCCGCCATAAAAATTCCCGCCGCCCAAGCAAAGCTCGCGCACGAAGTACGCCATACTCTCCCAAGCACTCTCGCAAAGTCCCTGCGGTCTTTCCCCGTTCTCGGAAACAAATGTCTGCCCCACCTCAGCCTCACAAGGCTGTTCGAGGGGATTTTCATATTTTTCCATAAGATCCGGATAGGTCGTTTTTCTCATCGCCGTAATTTTAATCTTCATAAAAACATTATAACACACACGAAAAAAATAGTCAAGTTCAGCTTCCCAAAAACTTTAAACCGTTAAAATTTTCTCGCATAAACGCGGACAAACGCATTTTTTGAAACTTTTTTCCAAATTATTTTTAGAAAGCGTTGACAAAACCGCAAAAAACGGGTATTATATAGATGTATAAATATATAGAAGGAGATTTTATATCCCATGAACAAAAAAACAGTTAAAGATATCGACGTAAAGGGCAAAAAAGTCCTCGTCAGATGCGATTTCAACGTACCCATGAAAGACGGTGTCATCACCGATGAAAACCGTATCATCGGCGCACTTCCCACCATTCAGTATTTGATGGAACAGGGCGCAAAAGTAATCCTTTGCTCCCACATGGGCAAACCTCACAACGTATTCGATTCCAAAGTGGAACTCAATAAGAAAGAAAAAGCGAAAGTTGCCGCTCTTCCTGAAGAAGAACAGGCTACTACTACCGCTGAATTCTTGGAAAAGGCGGCAAAAGACGTTAAAAAGCTTTCTCTTGCACCCGTTGCCGCAAGACTCAACGAACTTCTCGACGGCAAAGTAACCTTCGCATCCGACGTAATCGGCGAAGACGCAAAAGCCAAAGTTGCCGCTTGCAAAGACGGCGAATGCGTACTTTTGGAAAACCTTCGTTTCCACAAGGGCGAAGAAAAGAAAGTCCCCGAATTTATGGAAGCGCTTGCAAGCTACTGCGAAGTATACGTCAACGACGCGTTCGGTACGGCACATCGTTCCCACTCCTCCACCGCAGGTATCGTGGAAGCAGGGCTCGTTAAGACGGCTGTTTGCGGTTTCTTGATTGAAAAAGAACTCGAAGTCATGGCTGACACTTTGGAAAATCCCGA
>CAZRAS010000214.1:0-1609 GCA_964598045.1 uncultured Clostridia bacterium
TCAAACCGCTTTCTGAGGGGATTTGTACGCCGCCGAGCAGAACATACGGCTGTTTCTTTCCGAATGCGTGCGTATCCACTCCGAATCCGACGCGTGCAGGGCGGAGAAAATCTTCGGTATAGGTAAGTTTACAATTGCTTCGATCCCCGGGGTAGGTATGAGGTGAACTGCAAAAAGCGCGATATACGGAAGAGTCGTCCGTGAAGTTTGTTTGATTGGCGTGAACGGCTTTTGTATAGGCGTTTGCAATCTCTTTTGTCCAAAAGCCCTGCGGGGTTTGAATTTGAACCAGCTCCGCACGGTTGGGTACTTCTATGATTTTCCCGTCTTGAACTTTTGCGATTGTGTCCGAACAGGGTAGCGCGCAAATGCCGCTCCCGTACCTTTTCACGCTTTCGATGCAGGATCGTATCAGTGTGTTCGTTACGAACGGACGGGCGCCGTCGTGGATCAATACGATGTCTGATTTTACCGATTGCAGGGCAGCATGGACGGAATGAAAGCGTGTTTTCCCTCCGAGGACAACGCTCGTCCGAGGGGTGTTTTTCGCAATTTCTCGGATTTTTGCAAGATCGCATTCCGATGCGGTGACGACGATTTCGTCAATGAGGGGACAATTGAAAACGGCAAGCGTTTTTTCAAGTGCCGTCTCGCCTTCGAAGGGGACAAGGAGTTTGTTCTTGGCAAAACCGGCACGAGTGCCCTGTCCCGCCGCGCAAATAATCGCGCATACGGAGTTCATACGAGTACCTCGTACAAGGAGGACGCTTCCTCCTTTTTCACTGTTTCCTTGATATTCAAAATGCGGAATTTTAAGCTTCCTGCGGCGTAGAGAATTTCGACGACGTCGCCGATTTTGACTGCGGCGGAGGGCTTTGCCGCTTTGCCGTTGATCAGTACTTTTTCCTCCGAGCACGCTTCTTGGGCGACGGTTCGGCGCTTTAAGATACGGGAAACTTTCAAAAATTTGTCGATACGCATGGATTTAGCTCCTTCATGAACGGGGAAAATCGTTCTTTTTTTGTAAAACTCGAAAAAAATTTTTTCAACGATAAAAAATCGCTTGACATCTTTCTTTTTAGACATTATAATAAGATAATGTATTATTATGCTTATACTGGTGTGATATCGCCTGAAAGGGGAAAATTTCTTGAAAAATCCCCTCGAAAATCCTCAAAAAACGGGAATTTCGGACAAAAATTTTCTTCTATATAATATATTATATCGCAAAATCAGGCAAAAGTAAAGCAAAGATAAGATTAATTTTGAAAACCTTATAAAAATTTTCGATTTTTATCGATGAAAAGATATACTCGGTAGATCGCCTTATAAATTTTAATAACTTTTAAGGAGCGAAAAGAACGAATGGATTTACCTATTCAAAAGTACGGCAAAACCGAAAGAAGAAAATTCGGTAAAATCAACGAAGTGATCGACATTCCCGACCTCGTTGAGATCCAGAAGGACAGCTACAATACCTTTATCGAAGAGGGTATTAGCGAAGTATTCGAGGATTTTTCCCCGATTACCGACTACTCCGACCATTTTGAGCTCTATTTCTTAGAGCATAGATTTGGCGATAAACCCAAGTATGACGAAAAAGAATGCA
>CAZRAS010000215.1:0-1580 GCA_964598045.1 uncultured Clostridia bacterium
CGTTCTTCTCGTTTTACGGTTGGAGTGGCTGACGTTGTTACCGCTCGTCTGACCTTTCCCGCAGATATTGCATACTCTCGACATATTAAACACCTCCGTTTTGGGTTAATTTTTTCCTAAATTGATATAATAGATTGCTTCTAAAATTGCCCTGAACAAAACAGGGCGCAAAACAAGCATTAATACTATACCATCTTTGGGCGGAAAAAGCAATTAAAAACGGGGTAAAAAAACATAAAAAATAAAAAATTTCAGATTTTTTTAGAAAAGTACTTGCCAAATCGTAAGAAATAGTGTACAATAAAATAGCACTTGGAGAAAAATTATGTCAGTAACAACAAATAATGCATATGGCAAAATCTCTATATCCGACTTGGCAATCGCCAAGGTAGCTTCGCATACGGCGATGGAGTCGTACGGGATCGTCGATATGGTCTCTCGTCGCTTCACCGATAGTTTGGCTACCCTCTTCAAAAAGGAGAGCGGCGGAAAGGGAATCAAAGTGACTACTTCCGGGAATAGAATTTACGTGGACGTGTACGTGATTATGAAATACGGCGTTTCTATCAGCGCCGTGGCGGAGTCCTTGAAAGAAGCGATCAAGTATAAGGTTGAAGTATTCACCGGCATGATCGTGGAAACCGTCAATGTCAACGTAATCGGAGTAAAACTGTAATATTATGATCATTCAGCGTAAAGACAGTCTCTTTACGCATTTTTGCGCGTCTATCTTTTTCTTAAGGAGCTTAACTTCTAAAAGAATGAGGATACTTCGCGTACGTATATATTAATAACAAAGGTAGAAGGAGCATTTTTATGCATAAAACAATCAATAGTTCCGAATTGAGAGATATGATTCTCGTCGGAGCGAAACAACTTGAGATTAATCGCGCCAAAGTAGACGCGCTTAACGTATTCCCCGTTCCCGACGGCGATACGGGTACGAATATGTCTTTGACGATGCAGTCTTGCGTGACGGAAATGAACAACTGTAAATCGAGCAATTTCCAGGAAGTGTGCGACAGCATTTCCAAGGGGGCTTTGAAAGGAGCGCGCGGAAACTCGGGGGTTATTCTTTCCCAAATCTTGAAAGGGATTTGTACGGTTGTACGTAAATGTGAAAAGGAAGTGGACGTCAAGACTTTCGCAAAAGCGATTGAATCGGGCGCAAAAGTTGCATACGGTGCCGTTTCCGTGCCCAAAGAAGGTACGATTTTGACGGTTATTCGCATGATGAGTGAATTTGCCGTAAAACACGGGTCAAAGAAAAAGAATTTCGAAACGTTCTTCCACGATATTATCGAAGAAGGGGATAAGGCGCTTGCGATGACCCCTGAAATGCTTCCTGTACTTAAGAAAGCGGGGGTAGTGGACTCCGGCGGTATGGGACTTATGACCATCATCAAAGGCTTTAACGCGGCGTTGACGGGTGAACAGGTAGCCGAAGAGGATTACGGTGCGGCGAACGTCACGGTGGCGGACGACGGCGGCTTTGGTGACAACTCCGCAATTTTGAATATGGATATCGCAGATATTCAGTACGCTTATTGCACCGAATTTTTCATCATCAACATCAACAA
>CAZRAS010000216.1:0-1571 GCA_964598045.1 uncultured Clostridia bacterium
CTGTTCTTCCAACGTCATCTTAGTGTAGTCCACGAAGTCCTCTTTCTCGTCTTCGTCGTCCACCACCTTTTTCTTCTTTCTGTTTTTCTTATCTGCACGAAGTGCTTCTTCCGCTGCTTCTTGCGCGTCTTTCAGCTCGTCGTCGAACCCGCCCGAAAGCGTACGCACAAGTCTGTCTACCTGTTCGTAAAGCTGCGAAGACTTTTCCCCTTGTCCGGAAATGATTAAAGGCGTTCTCGCCTCATCGATCAAAATGGAGTCGACTTCGTCGACGATGGCAAACGTCAAATCACGCTGTACCATCTTGTTAAGATCGGTTTTAAGATTGTCACGAAGATAATCGAACCCGAATTCGTTGTTGGTTCCGTATACCACGTCGCACTTATACGCTTCGCGTTTCTGATCGTCCGTCATGCCGGGCACGACAACACCCACGGTAAGCCCCATGAATTTGTGCACCTTTCCCATCCATTCGGCGTCACGTTTTGCAAGATAATCGTTGACCGTGACGATATGCACGCTCTTGCCGGTCAAAGCATTGAGGTAAGCAGGGAGAGTAGAAACGAGCGTTTTTCCTTCGCCCGTACGCATTTCCGCGATACGTCCCTGATGTAAGCAGATACCGCCGATGATCTGCACGTGGAAATGACGCATACCAAGCACACGTTTGGATGCTTCGCGAAGAGCCGCAAACGCATCGTAAAGGATATCATCCGTCGTTTCGCCGGCGGCAAGACGACCTTTGAGGACGCCCGTTTGCGCCTTCAGCGTTTCATCGTCCATCACCTGATATTTAGGCTCCAAAGCTTCCACTTGATCTGCCATTTTGTTCAGCTTTCTCAAGCTTTTTCTTGCATCGCCACTCATTAAAAATTTAATCAATCCCATCAGAAAAACTCCATTCGATTTATTTTAGGGGAAACGGCGTAACCCACTCCTCATCATAAAGGAAAGGACCGTATTACGCCATTTTACATCATTACGATTTATTATATATTGTACTATATTTCGTCGGAAAATCAAAGCGTTTTCGCGGCATTTTGAAAAAAATGTTACAAGAAAATCCCCTTTCGTAAATTTATACCCGTTTTTATCGTCGATTAAGCGAAAAAACAATATTTTACCAAGAAAAAAACTTCCTTTTATTAAAAATAATGATACCAAGTATATTTACAATTAAAAATATTGACAAAACGTAGCGAATGTGGTATACTAATAACACTATACGATCAAAGGTACTCCCACACACGGGAGCGCGAATGAGGAAAGCATGAGCAAAGTCATCCTGCCCAAGGGCTATCAATCGGTTTTGAATATGTACGACACGCAGACGGCAATCGGATTGTTGAAACGGACGTTTGAAGAGCGGCTGTGCCTCGTTTTGAACTTAAAACGAGTTTCCGCCCCCCTTTTCGTCGATCCGACAACGGGCTTAAACGACGATTTGAACGGCGTCGAACGCCCCGTACGTTTCGACCTGAAAGAAACGGGCACGGAGGCCGTCGTCGTACACTCTTTAGCAAAATGGAAGCGCATGGCGCTCGCCGCCTACGGCTTTTCCGAGGGCGAGG
>CAZRAS010000217.1:0-1567 GCA_964598045.1 uncultured Clostridia bacterium
TGTATGAAATTTTGGAAACGGTTGGTTTGGTACGTGAGCATGCGGATCGTTATCCTCACGAATTTTCGGGCGGGCAACGTCAACGTATCGGGATTGCGCGTGCAATCATTATGCAGCCGGAAATGATCATCGCCGACGAGCCGATTTCCGCACTCGACGTGTCCATTCAGGCGCAGGTTATCAACCTTTTGAACGACTTGAGAGAGCGTTTGGGGCTGACGATTTTGTTCATCGCACACGACTTGTCCGTCGTGAAATATTTCTCCGATCGAATCGGCGTTATGTATTTCGGTAAAATGGTGGAATTGGCAACTTCGGAAGAATTGTTCAAACACCCTCTTCATCCGTATACCCGTTCGTTGTTGTCGGCAATTCCTTTGCCCGATCCTCATTACGAGAAACAACGTGTAAGAATGACGTATAATCCGATTGCGGAACACGATTATTCGGTGAATTTGCCGTCTATGCGTGAGATTTGTCCCGGACATTTCGTTTATTGCAACGACGAAGAGGAACAGAAGTATAAAGAACTTGTAAAATAAAAAGCGAAGGAGCAATCAAGATGGAAAAGGAAAACAAAGACGCATGGAAAAAATATCTGGCGTGCTTTGGCGTGGCAATCGTCATTTCGTTTCTTGTCATATGGATACGAGGATTTTTCACGGAGGATGTGAAAACGAACATGTATGTTTTATGCGATGCCTTTTTCGTATCGGGAATTATGTTTCTTATGTTTAGCGGATTGATGTTCGCCAGCGGTGAAGGTGCGTTTCTCGGGATCGGGTATGCATTAAAACGCGCGGTGCGTGTATTCGTGCCTGTGATCAATCGTAAAGAAGAAACGTATGCGGAGTATCGAGAGAGAAAAACGGGCAAAGAAAAGAAAAAAGGCGATCATTGTATTTTCTTTACAGGTCTTTTCTTCTTTGCACTCAGCTTGATTTTCTTGTTTGTTTGGTCTTTGTTGTAAACGAAGTTTGCTTTTTGAAAGAGAAAAACTTTGAAGAGCAAAAAACTAAATCGGTTTATGGATGAGTTCTGTTGTATGCAGAGCTCATCTTTTTTGTTTAGTGGATATTTTTATGCGCCGCAATCGGGTAAATTTTACGCCAAATCTTATTCCGAGGGTAGACGGCTTAAGGGGAGTGAATTCTTTGGAATATCAGAGGAAAACTGGTCTTAAACGGTTGACAAAACTAAGGAAGTAAGGGTATAATTTAAATGTATTATTGCAAGGGACGGAGGACGTTTTATGAACAAAACGAGAAAAGTTTTATTGACTGTAGTACTGAAGGAAGAAAAGGGTATATACAAAGACATTTTGAAAACATAAATAGAAAAGGAATATAAGATTATATGCAAGACAAAGGATTTATTTACATACTTACGAATCCATCATTTCCGCAATACGTAAAAATAGGTTACGCTGGTAATGTTGAAGAAAGATTAGAACAATTGAATAGAAGTGAGTGTATACCGTTCGCTTTTCGTTTATATGCTTATTACAAAGTACCAGTAAGGTTGACTGATATGAAGTTGCATAGCATGATTGATAAACTAAACCCAA
>CAZRAS010000218.1:0-1537 GCA_964598045.1 uncultured Clostridia bacterium
CTTACCCGTCATCGGACTTCCCGTGAAAACGGACATGATGGGAGGGTTGGACAGACTGCTTTACATCGTGCAGATGCATTCGGGGATCCCCGTGGCGACGGTCGGGGTGAACGGAGGGGAGAACGCAGGGTTGCTGGCGTTGCAGATGCTCGGTATCAAATATCCAGAAATCGACGTACGGCTTGCGCAATACAAAAGGGAAATGCGTGAAAAAATCAACCGCGACGACGAAGAGTTGCAGGGATTGTTATAAACGAAATCAATTTTTAACGGAGATAGAATCATGGAAAAGAAAGAACAAATGTATGAAGGCAAGGCAAAGAGAGTGTATGCGACGGAGGATCCTTCTCTCGTGATCGTATCCTATAAGGACGACGCAACGGCGTTTAACGGTTTGAAGAAGGGTACGATTGCCGGTAAAGGTGTCATCAACAATAAAATGAGCAATTTTCTGATGCAAATTCTTGAAAAAGAAGGGGTGAAGACGCACTTCGTCGAAGAACTTTCCGATCGCGATACGCTCGTGAAAAAAGTGAAGATCCTGCCTTTGGAAGTGATCATTCGCAACATTTCAGCCGGTTCGTTTGCCAAGCATTACGGGGTGGAAGAAGGAATCGTGTTTGCAGAGCCTACCATCGAGTTCTCCTATAAAAACGACGATTTGGGGGATCCTTTGCTCAACGAATATCACGCATTGGCACTCGGAATCGCAACGAAGGAAGAAATTGCCCTTGTGAAGTCCATGGCGTTCAAAATCAACGAAGTGTTGAAGACGTACTTCAAAAACCTTAACGTTACTCTCGTCGATTTCAAGATCGAATTCGGAAAAACGACGGACGGGGAAATCGTGCTTGCTGACGAAATTTCTCCCGATACCTGTCGTTTCTGGGATTCTACGACGGGCGAAAAGCTCGATAAAGATCGTTTCCGTCGCGACCTCGGCGGCGTAGAGGACGCTTATCGAGAAATGATGAGAAGATTGATGGGAAATTAATCAAATGGCTGTTTTTGGAATTTTCGGTACGGAGACGGCGGATGTAGCGTCGAGCGTATATTACGGGCTGTATGCGCTCCAACATCGCGGGCAAGCGTCCAGCGGTATCGTTGTTAACGACGACGGCATATTTCATGTTTATAAGGATTCCGGACTTGTTAACGAAGTGTTCACGCCTGCGGCTTTGCAAGCGTTGGGGCATGGACAGATGGCGCTCGGAAACGTGCGTTACGGAACGCTCGATACGAAAGACAGAATTAATGCGGAGCCTATTCTTGTAAATCATAGCAAGGGAAAGATGGCGGTGGTCATCGACGGAAAACTCGTCAACGGTGCAAAACTGAAACGGGAAATGGAAATGCAAGGTTTGATTTTTCACACGGGTAACGATGCGGAAATCATTTCCGCCGTCATCATTAAGGAGCGTATCCGTTCTTCTTCCATCGAAGAGGCGGTAACGAAGGCGGTGGAAAAACTGGAGGGGGCGTATGCGATGATCGTCATGTCTCCTCAAAAAATGCTTGCCGTGCGCGATCCGCGGGG